>NZ_DASSVG010000125.1:0-10477 GCF_035706265.1 Ramlibacter sp.
CAGCGCTGCGTCACGGTTGGTGAAGGACCGATCGCCCGTCCCTCCCACACTGCAGGCGCAGGACGGGTTTGTCCGCCTCCGGAAGTAGAGGGGGAGGCGCGGGCGCGGCGCCAGCTCGGATCAGGCTTTCGGCACCCGCCCTCGCACCTGCGGCGCGGCCAGGAAATCGAAGTCCACCCCCTTGTCCGCCTGGGTCACGGTGCTGAGGAACAGCTTGCGGTAGCCGCGCTCGGCGGCGGGTTCGGTCACTGGTTGCTGCGCGGCGCGGCGCGCCAGTTCCTCGTCGGAGACCAGCAGGCTGATCTCGCGCCGGCTCACCGAGAGGCGGATGCGGTCGCCGTTGCGCACCTGCGCGAGCGGGCCGCCGATGGCGGACTCGGGCGTCACGTGCAGGACGATGGTGCCGAAGGCGGTGCCGCTCATGCGGCCGTCGGAGATGCGCACCATGTCCTTCACGCCCTGCCGCGCCAGCTTGCGCGGCAGCGGGATGTAGCCCGCTTCGGGCATGCCGGGCGCGCCCTTGGGGCCGATGTTCTTCAGCACCAGGATGTCGTCGGGCTTCACATCGAGCTCCTCGCTGTCGATGCGGTTGGCGAGATCCTCCAAACCCTCGAACACCACCGCGCGGCCCTCGTGCTCCATCAGCTTCGCATCGGCCGCCGACTGCTTGATGATCGCGCCGCCCGGTGCCAGGTTGCCGCGCAGCACCGCGATGCCGCCCTGCGGATAGATCGGGTCGGCGCGCGTGCGGATCACGTCCTGCTTGAAGGGGGGCGCGGCGCGCTCCAGCTCCTCGCCGAGTGTCCGCCCGGTGACGGTCAGCGCGTCGAGGTGCAGCAGCGGCTTGAGTTCGCGCAGCAGCGCGGGCATGCCGCCCGCGGCGTCGAAGTGCTCCATGTAGTGCGCGCCGGAAGGCTTCAGGTCCACCAGCACCGGCGTCTCGCGGCCCATGCGGTCCAGCGCCTGCAGGTCGACCTCGAAGCCGAGCCGCCCGGCGATGGCCGTCAGGTGGACGATCGCGTTGGTGGAGCCGCCGATGGCCAGCAGCACGCGCATGGCGTTCTCGAACGCCTTCCCGGTCAGCACCTGGTCCACCGTGAGGCGGCTCTTCGCAATCTGCACGGCCACCGCGCCGGTCTGCTCCGCCACCCGCATGCGCGCCGAGGTCACGGCCGGCGGCGATGCGCCGCCGGGCACCGTCATGCCCAGGGCTTCGGCGATGCAGGCCATGGTGCTGGCCGTGCCCATCACCGAGCAGGTGCCGACGCTGGGCACGAGCTGGTTGTTGACGTCGGCGATCTCCTGCGCGTCGATCTCCTCGGCGCGGAAGCGCGCCCAGTAGCGGCGGCAGTCGGTGCAGGCGCCGACGGTCTCGCCGCGGTGCGAGCCGGTCAGCATGGAGCCCGTGATCAGCTGGATCGCGGGCAGGCCGGCCGAGGCCGCGCCCATCAGCTGCGCGGGCACCGTCTTGTCGCAGCCGCCGATCAGCACCACGGCGTCCATCGGCTGCGCCCTGAGCATCTCCTCGGTGTCCATGGACATCAGGTTGCGCAGGTACATGCTGGTGGGCGCCGCGAAGCTCTCGCCGATGGAGATGGTCGGGAACTTCACCGGCAGGCCGCCGGCCAGCATGATGCCGCGCTGCACGGCCTCCACCAGCTGGGGCATGTTGCCGTGGCACGGGTTGTAGCCGCTGCCGGTGTCGGTGATGCCGATCACCGGGCGCTCGAGCGCATGGTCGGTCAGGCCCGCGCCCTTGATGAAGGCCTTGCGCAGGAAGAGCGAAAAGCCGGCGTCGCCATAGTTGGTGAGGCCTTTGCGCATGCCGCTCGGGTCGCGGTCGGAGGGATTCGTCATCGGCCGATTTTGCAATGCTTCGCAACGGCCCGGCAGCGGCCGCGGCAGCGCCCGGATCGGGCCCGCCAACGCGGGCTTACGCCGGATTGCTCTGGATCAACCGGTGTTCCGGCCCGGGCGGGGCGGCCCGACGAAAATGACCTGCATCAAGCGGAGCGAGGGGGTCTTCACTTCTACTGCATGCCATGAACACGCAGCCCCTGACCATGGGACCCGTCCAGCGCGAACTCCTGCGGGAGTTCGAGCGCCTGCACGAGGAATGGCGCATGGCCGTGGCGGCGGCGGACGCCATCGAGTGCACCGGGCTCGACGGGGAGCGGCAGGAGGAGGTGCAGCGGCTGCTGGAGTACCGGCTGGCGGCGGACCGGCTGCACCAGGCGGCGATGCAGTTGCTGCGCGACCGCCCGCTCTGAAGCTTCGGGGTTTCCCGTTCACGGGTAAATCCCTAGCGGCGGCATGCGCTGCCGTTGTCACGTCCGCACGCTTCGTAGCATCTAAGTACCCGTAGCCGCCGCTGTGGCGGTTGAGGGAGCTCCTGATGCACGCACGCGTTCGCTCGCAAATTCCTCGTCTGACCCTGCTCGCGGTGGCCGCGGGCGCCGCGCTGTCGCTGGCCAGTTGCGGCGGCGGTGACGATGACGACGACGACCTGGATCCGGCCCTGGTCTCGCAGGGCCAGCAGATCTTCCGTTCCGAAACCTTCGGCGACGAGACCTTCTTCACCGACGTGCTGCGCCTGCACGAGCCGGTCGCGACGGTCGACCCGACCACCGCGCTGGCCGTCGGCCTGAAGGTCGATTCCGAGGCCCTGCCGCCCGAGGTGGTGGCCGGCATCCAGGACGGCAGCATCAGCCTCACCGACCCCGCGACGACGATCGCGCTGCTCAAGCTCAATGCAGTGGTCGGGCTGAAGGGCCAGGTCGACGCCAACAACAATCTCGTGCGCCTGGGCGTCACCTGCGCGATCTGCCACTCCACCGTGGACGACAGCTTCGCCAAGGGCGTCGGCAAGCGCCTGGACGGCTGGCCCAACCGCGACCTCAACGTGGGCGCGATCATCGCGCTGTCGCCGGCGCTGCCGGCGGACGTGAAGGCGGTCTACAACTCCTGGGGCCCGGGCATGTACGACGCCCGCTTCAACATCGTCGACGGCGGCACGCCCTTCCACGGCGACGGCATCAACAAGCCCTCGGTGATCCCGCCGGCCTACGGCCTGCGCGGCATCGACAAGACCACCTTCACCGGCGACGGCGACAACATCGCCTACTGGAACCGCTATGTCGCCGTCACGCAGTTCGGCGGCCACGGCACCTTCACCGAGCCGCGGCTGAACCTGAACATCAAGAACGGCACCGACGACCTGGTGAGCGACAAGCTGCCGGCGCTGCAGGAATACCAGCTCTCGCTGAACGCGCCCAGGCCGCCGTCCGGCTCCTTCGACGTCGCGGCCGCCATCCGCGGCCAGCAGCTGTTCAACGGCAAGGCACAGTGCGTCACCTGCCACAGTGGCGAGCACTTCACCGACGCCAACGACCGCCTGCATCCGCAGAGCGACTCGATGGCGCTGGAAACCGCGCCCACCCACGCCGACCGCTCCGCGACCAAGCAGTACCGCACCAGCCCGCTGCGCGGCATCTGGCAGCACCCGCCGTACTTCCACGACGGCTCCGCGGCGACGCTGGAGGTGGTGGTCGACCGCTACAACACCAGGCGTTCGCTGGGACTGAGCGCCACGGAGAAGGCCGACCTGGTGCAGTACCTCAAGTCCCTCTGAGGAACCATGCAGACGGCAACGTCCCCTGCTGCCGCCCTGCACGACGAAGACCACGCGCTCCTGGCCGGCCTGCGGCAGGGCCAGGCGCGTGCCTTCGAGCAGATGATGCGCCGCTACAACCGCCTGCTGTACCGCGCTGCCCGCGGCATCGTCCACGACGACGCCGAGGCGCAGGACGCGGTGCAGGAGGCCTGGCTGCACGCCTTCACCGGCCTGCACGCCTTCCGCGGCGATGCATCGCTCGGCACCTGGCTGACGCGCATCGTGATCAACCAGGCCCTGGTGCAGCAGCGGCGGCTGGGCCGCCTGGTGTTGTGGAACGAGGACGTCGACAGTTGGGAGAGCGACATGGACAAGCAACCCCTGGGCGGCGACGCCATGGAGTCGCCTGAAGACCATGTCGCGCGCCTGCAGGTGCGGCGCCAGCTGGAGCGGGCGATCGACACGCTGCCGCCGATCTACCGCAGCGTGTTCATCCTGCGCGCCGTGCACGGCCTGAGCGTGGAGGACACGGCGCACGGCCTGGACGTGAGCGCCGAGGTGGTGAAGACGCGCTTCCTGCGGGCCCGCGCCCAGCTGCGTGCGCTGCTGGGGTTCGATCCCGAGACCGAGGCGGCCTACCTGCACGACTTCGCCGGCCAGCGCTGCAGCGACCTGGTCGCCCGCGTGCTGCGCGAACTGCGCGCCCGCGGCGTCCTGCGCGACCAGTGAACACGAAATACCGGACGCAAAGGCTGTTCCTGCATTCGGCAGGCCTCTTTGTGCGATGCAATGCAACCCTGCGGGAAAACACCATTCGAGGCCGGCGGCATTGCATGAAAGCATGCTGACCTCTTCCGGCGGAGGTCCAGCCCCGTGCCACTTCGTGAAGAACCGCACCCGGCCACCCCGGCCGGCCCGCTGCTCGCGGTGCGCGACCTGCGCGTGCGCTTCCGCGGCATCACCGCGCTGGACGGTGTTTCCTTCGACGTCGCGCGCGGCGAGATCGCGGGGCTGATCGGCCCCAACGGCGCCGGCAAGACCACCCTCTTCAACTGCCTGTCGCGGCTGTACGAGTACAGCGAAGGCTCGATCGCCTTCGAGGGCCGGCCCCTGGAGAAGCTGCCGCGCCACCGCATGGCCGCGCTCGGCATCGGCCGCACCTTCCAGAACCTGGCCCTGTTCGCCAGCATGAGCGTGCTCGACAACATCAAGGTGGGCCTGCACGCGCGCACCCACAAGGGCTTCCTCGCCCACGCGCTGCGGCTGCCGGGCGTGGCCGGCGAAGAGCGCGAATGCAACCGGCGCGCGGGCGAACTGGTGCGCTTCCTCGGCCTGGAGGCGGTCGCCCAGCAGCGCGTGGCTGAACTGCCCTTCGGCACCCGCAAGCGGGTGGAGCTCGGGCGGGCGCTGGCCAGCCGCCCCGCGCTGCTGCTGCTGGACGAGCCGGCTGCGGGCCTCAACCACGAGGAGGTGGGGGCGCTGGGCAGCCTGATCCGCGCGATCCGCGACCAGTTCCAGCTCACGGTACTGCTGGTCGAACACCACATGGGCCTGGTGATGAGCGTGTCGGACCACGTCGTGGCGCTCAGCTTCGGCCGCAAGATCGCCGAGGGCACGCCGGCCGAAGTGCAGCGCAGCCCCGAGCTGATCCAGGCCTACCTGGGGGCGGAGGCCTGATGGCGGCGCCGCTGCTGCAGGTGCGCGGGCTGCGGGCGGGCTACGGTCCCACGCAGGTGCTGCACGGGCTGGATTTCGAGATCGAGGAAGGCAGCATCACCGCGCTGCTGGGCGCCAACGGCGCCGGCAAGACGACCACCCTGCGCGCGCTGTGCGGCACGGTGCGCACCGGCGGCGAGGTGCGCTTCGCCGGCGAGCGCATCGACGGCCGCCCGACGGAAGACATCGTGCGCCTCGGCGTCGCCCACGTGCCCGACGGCCGCGGCACCTTCACCGACCTCACGACCGAGGAGAACCTGCGCCTGGGCGCCTACGCGCGCCGCAACCGCAGCGGCCTGGCGGAGGACTACGAGCGCATGTACCGCCTGTTCCCGATCCTGGCCGAGCGGCGCCACCAGCAGGCCGGCACGCTCTCCGGCGGGCAGCAGCAGATGCTGGCGGTGGCGCGCGCGCTGATGCTGCGCCCGCGCCTGCTGCTGCTGGACGAGCCCTCCTTCGGGCTGGCGCCGCTGGTGGTGAAGGAGATCTTCGGCGTGATGCGGGAGATCAACGCGCAGCAGAAGGTGACGATGCTGCTGGTGGAACAGAACGCCGCGATGGCGCTGCGCCTCGCGGACCGCGCGCACCTGCTGGAGACCGGGCGGCTGGTGCGCTCCGGCAGCGGCGCCGAACTGATGCAGGACGACGCGGTGCGCCGCGCCTACCTGGGCTACTGAAAAGAATATGAGCCCCCTCGTTCGTTCACTTCGTGTAACTCTCTGCCCCCCGAGGGGGCCGTCAGCGCCCTTCGGGCGGCCGGGCGGGCGCTGAGCATGGAAGCCTTCCTGCACCAGGTCTTCGCGGGCCTCGCCACCGGCGGCATCTACGCCAGCCTGGCGCTGGCGCTGGTGATGATCCACAACGCGACCCGGCTGGTGAACTTCGCGCAGGGCGAGATGGCGATGTTCTCCACCTACCTGTGCTGGACGATGCTGCAGGCGGGCTGGCCCTACTGGGTGGCCTTCTTCGCCACCGTGGCGCTCGCCTTCGTGCTCGGGGTGGCCATCGAGCGCATCCTGATCCGGCCGGTGGAGCGCGCGCCGGTGCTGACGGTGGTGGTGGTCTTCATCGGCCTGCTGCTGATCCTGAACAGCGTGGCCGGCTGGATCTACAGCTACACGATCAAGGCCTTCCCCAGCCCCTTCCCGAGCAAGGCGCCGTTCGGCCTGACGATCGTGTCGGCGCACGAACTGGGCGCGATCGCCGTCACGCTGATCGTGCTGCTGCTGGTGTACCTGTTCTTCCGCTTCACGCCCCTGGGCCTGGCGATGCGCGCGGCGGCGCAGAACCCGGAATCGAGCCGGCTGGTGGGCATCCGCGTCGGCTGGATGCTGGCGCTCGGTTGGGGGCTGGCCGCGGCGATCGGCGCGACGGCGGGAATGATGGTGGCGCCCATCGTGTTCCTCGACCCGAACATGATGACGGGCGTGCTGCTCTATGCCTTCGCCGCCGCGCTGATGGGCGGCATCGACAGCCCCGGCGGCGCGGTGGTCGGCGGCTTCATCGTCGGCGTGCTGGAGAACCTGGTGGGCGCCTACCTGATCGGCACCGAATTGAAGCTCACCGTGGCGCTGGTGCTGATCGTCGGCGTGCTGCTGGTGAAACCGGCCGGCCTGTTCGGCCGCGTGATCGTGCAACGGGTCTGAACGATGGCCGCCGTCACCACCCCCGAATTCCCGCCCGTCGCATCCGCGCAGGCGTCCGGCGGCGTGCGCGGCTGGTCCGCCCGCTGGACGCTCATGGCCGTGGTGCTGGTGCTGGCCGCCGCCGCCCTGCCCTTCCTCGTGAGCAACTACCGGGTGTTCCAGCTCACCATGGTGCTGATCTACGCGATCGCGCTGCTGGGGCTGAACATCCTCACCGGCTACAACGGCCAGATCTCGCTCGGGCACGGCGCCTTCTACGCCATCGGCGCCTACGTCACGGCGGTGCTGATGGACCACTACGACGTGCCCTACTGGTTGTGCGTGCCGGCCGCGGGCGCGGTGTGCCTGCTGGCGGGCTTCCTCTTCGGGTTGCCCGCGTTGCGGCTGGAGGGCGTCTACCTGGCGCTCGCCACCTTCGCCCTCGGCGTCGCGCTGCCGCAGTTGCTGAAATACAAGCACCTGGAGGCGTGGACGGGCGGGGTGCAGGGCATCTCGCTGATCAAGCCCGATCCGCCGATCGCCTCCCTGCTGGGGCTCAAGCTCAATCCCGACCGCTGGCTCTATCTCTTCACGCTGGCGGTGGCGGTGATCATGTTCGTGCTCGCCTGGAACCTGCTGCGCGGGCGCGTCGGCCGGGCGCTGGTGGCGATCCGCGACCATCCCATCGCGGCGGCCACGATGGGCATCGACAACGCACTCTACAAGTCGCTCGCCTTCGGCGTCAGCGCGTTCTTCACCGGCGTGGCCGGCGCGCTGGGCGCGATCGCGGTGGCCTTCGTCGCGCCGGACAGCTTCACCATCTTCCTGTCGATCTCCTTCCTGGTCGGCATGGTGGTGGGCGGGCTCGCCTCGGTGACCGGCGCGATCTGGGGCGCCCTCTTCATCCAGTTCATCCCGAACCTGGCCGACCAGGTCTCCAAGGCCGCGCCGTGGGCGATCTACGGCGCGCTGATGATCGTCTTCATGTACGTGATGCCCACGGGCATCGCGGGCGCGTTGCGCCTGGCCTGGCGGCGCCTCCTGGCGCGCCGCGCGGGCCGGGGCTCCCCGGCGCCCTGAGCGCCGCCCTCTCCCAGAAAGGACCTTCACATGTCGATCCAGAGACGCACCGTGCTGGCCGGGAGCCTCGCGCTCACCGCGCTTCCCCTGCGGGCCCAGAAGCAGTACGGCCCCGGCGCCAGCGACACCGAGATCAAGATCGGCCAGACCATGCCGTACAGCGGCCCCGCCTCGGCCTACGGCACCATCGGCCGGATGGAGGCCGCCTACTTCAAGATGGTCAACGAGCAGGGCGGCATCAACGGGCGCAAGATCAACTTCATTTCGCTCGACGACGGCTACAGCCCGCCGAAGGCGGTGGAGATGATCCGCCGGCTGGTGGAGCAGGACGAGGTGCTGTTCACGATCAACACTCTCGGCACGCCGTCGAATTCCGCCATCCACAAGTACATGAACCAGAAGAAGGTGCCGCACCTGTTCCTGGCCACCGGCGCCTCGAAGTGGAACGACCCGAAGAACTTCCCCTGGACCATGGGCTTCAACCCGAGCTACCAGCTCGAAGGCATGCTGTACGCCAAGCACATCCTGGCGACCAAGCCGAACGCCAGGATCGCCGTGCTGTACCAGAACGACGACTACGGCAAGGACTACCTCAAGGGCTTCATGGACGGCCTGGGCGACAAGGGCAAGGGCCTGGTGGTGAAGACTGCCTCGTACGAGGTGACCGATCCGACGGTGGATTCGCAGATCGTCACGCTGCAGTCCTCGGGCGCCGATACCTTCTTCAACGTCACGACGCCGAAGTTCGCGGCGCAGGCGATCCGCAAGGCCTTCGACACCGGCTGGAAGCCGCTGCACTACCTGAACCAGGTCTCGATCAGCATCGGCTCGGTGCTCAAGCCGGCGGGGCTGGAGAAATCGGTCGGCCTGATCTCCTCGGAGTACACCAAGGACCCCACCGATCCGAAGTTCGCCAGCGACAAGGCCATGCAGGAGTACTTCGCCTTCATGAAGAAGTACCTGCCGGACGCCGACCCCACCGACGGCTTCAACGCCTACGGCATGGCGGTGGCGCAGCTGACCGTGCACATGCTGCAGCAGTGCGGCGACAACCTCACGCGCGAGAACGTGATGAAGCAGGCCTCCAGCATCAGGAATTACCAGATCCCGATGGCCCTGCCCGGCATCACCGTGAACACCACCCCGAACGACTACGCCGTGTTCGACACCCTGCAGCTGGCGCGCTTCGACGGCAAGACCTGGGTGAAGTTCGGCGACCTGATTTCGGCGCGCTGAGGGCTGCTGCGGTGCGGCTTTGAAGCGCTCGCGCTTCGAAGCCCTCGCCACCGGCATGCCGCGCGGCGTGCTCCCTTGGGAGGCCCGCGCCGCGGAAACCCCGCGCCGGCACCGGAACGCGGCGCCCGCTACGATCGGCGGTCCGGATGTCGCCCGTGATCGAAGCTGCCTTTTCTCCCCTGCGCCGCCGCGCCCTGCTCGCCACGGCCTGCCTGCCCTGGCTCCCCGCGGCCCGCGCCGCTGAGGATTCGCCACGCCGCGAGTGGCCGCGCAAGCGCGCCACGCCCGCGCTCGAACTCGCCGGCATCGACGGCAGCGCGTGGCGGCTCGCTGCCGCCCGCGGCCGGCCCGTGCTGCTCAATTTCTGGGCCAGCTGGTGCGAACCGTGCCGCGCGGAGATGCCGGCTTTGCAGCAGCTCGCGCGCGAGCATGCATCCGGCGGCCTGCAGGTGCTGGCGGTGAACTACCGGGAAACCGAAGGGGCCGTGCGCCGCTTCGTCGGCCAGACGGGGCTCGAACTTCCCGTGCTGCTGGACCGCGAGGGCGCCGCGGCCAAGGCCTTCGGCGTGCGCATCTTCCCCAGCACGGTCGGCATCGACCGCCGCGGCCACGCACGCTTCGTGGTGACGGGAGAATTCGATTGGGCCGGCACGCAGGCCGCGCGCTGGGTCGCGGAGTTGTGACCCGCCACGGGACAAACCAGATCGCGCGCAGCCGTATTCGTGGCTGGTGCTGAGCCGGATTCGTGGCTGGTGCTGAGCCGGATTCGTGGCTGGTGCTGAGCCGGATTCGTAGGCTGGTGCTGAGCCGCGTCAGCGCGAAGCCCAGCGATGCGCGAGCGCAGCGAAGCGCTGGGCTTTCGCTTCGCTCCAGCGCCAGCCTTCTACTCGGGAAACGAGGGATACCCGGCCGCTTCCGTCGCCTTCGTCAACGCGGCGACGTCCGTCTTGGCGTCGTCGTAGGTCACCTTCGCGTTGCGGCGCTCGTAGCTCACCACTGCGCGGCTGACGCCGGGCACCTTCATCAGGGCGATGCGGATGGTGATCGGGCAGGTGTCGCAATCCATCGTCGGCACGCTCAGGACCACCTGGCGCTGCGCGGCGGAAGCCGAGCCCGCGGCCAGGAGCGCGGCGGCCAGCACGGCAAGGATCTTGTTCATGTCAGCACTCCGTCAATAGAACAGCGGCGCCGCGAGCGGCACCACGAT
>NZ_DASSVG010000126.1:0-2844 GCF_035706265.1 Ramlibacter sp.
CCACATCGCCGAGAACGGCCACGACCCGCGCGAGTTCACCATGGTGGCGACCGGCGGCGCCGGCCCGGTGCATGCGGTGGAGGTGGCGCGCAAGCTGCGCATCCCGCGCGTGCTGGTGCCGATCGCCGCGGGCGCCGGCTCGTGCCTGGGCATGCTCGCCGCGCCCGCGCGCGTGGACAAGGCCTGGTCCGATCCGCAGCTCGTCGCGGACATCGATTGGGGTCGGGTTTCTCAAAAAATCGGAGAGCTGAAGGGCGACGCGCAGGTCGAGCTCTCGAGTGCCGGTGCCGCAGAGGTCACCTGGACGCTGGGCGCCGACATGCGCTACTTCGGCCAGGGCGCCGAAGTCGGGGTCGAGCTGCCTTATCGCCCGGTGAACGGCGAGCTGGCGCAGACGCTGGTGCATCTGTTCGAAGAGAACTACAAGCGCCTCTACGGCCGCACCGTGCCCGGCGCGCGGCCGCAGGTGATCACCTGGCGCCTCACCGGCAAGGCGCCCGGCCGCGGGCATCGGTTCGAATGGGGCGACCAGCGGGTGAAGCCCACTGCCGCGAAACCGCACCAACGGGACATTTACCTTCCCTTGAAAAAAAGCTACGGCAAAGCGCCCGTCTACGACCGCTACTCCGTCGCCCCGGGAACCGTGCTGGAAGGGCCGCTGGTGCTGGAAGAGCGCGAGTGCACCATCGTGGCGGCGGTGAAGTCCAGGGTGACCATCCTCGCCGACCTCACGGTGTCGGTGGCCATCGAGGAGTTCGACTGATGGCATTCAACGCGATCGAGCTGGAGATCCTGTGGAAGCGCCTGATCAGCGTGGTGGACGAGGCGGCGGCGGCGTTCGTGCGCACCTGCTTCTCGACGCTGGTGCGCGACGGCAACGACTTCGCCATCGTGCTCACCGACGCGCAGGGGCGCTCGCTGGCGCAGTCCAACATGAGCCTGCCGGGCTTCATCGGCTGCCTGCCGGCCACGGTGCGGCATTTCCTGGCGAAGTATCCGGCCGAGACGATGCGCGAGGGCGACGTCTTCATCACCAACGACCCCTGGAAGGGCTCGGGGCACATCCACGACGTCACCACCGTCACGCCGCTTTTCCGCCAGGGCCGGCTGGTGGCCTTCGCCGCGGTGGTCTCGCACCTGCCGGACATCGGCGGGCGGCTGCGCAGCAACTCCAGCCGCGAGATCTACGAGGAGGGGCTGCAGATCCCGCTGGCGAAGCTGCTGGAGGCCGGCAAGCCGAACGACGTGCTGATCGAAATGATCATGCAGAACATCCGCGTCCCCGACCAGGGCATGGGCGACATCTGGGCGCAGGTCTCGGCCTGCCGCATGATGGGCGAGCGGCTGCAGCCGCTGCTCGACAAGGTGAGCCTGGAGGATCTCGGCGCGGCGGTGCGCGCGCGCTCCGAGAAGGCGATGCGCGAGGCGATCCGCGCCATCCCCGACGGCGTCTATACCTCCACGGTGCAGCACGACGGCTTCGAGGCGCCGATCGTCATCCAGTGCCGGCTCGAGGTGAAGGGCGAGCGCATCGACATCGACTACGCCGGCTCCAGCCCGCAGGTGGCGCGCGCCATGAACGTGGTGCCGATCTATACCTTCGCCTACACCGTGTACGGCCTCAAGGCGCTGCTTTGCCCCGACATCCCGAACAACGAGGGCAGCTTCGCGCCGATCACCACCACGGCGCCGCCCGGCTCGATCTTCAACCCGGCCTACCCGGCGGCTTCGGGCGGGCGCAGCGCCATCGGCCACCTGCTGCCCGCGGCGGTGTTCAAGGCGCTCGCCGGCGTGCTGCCGGACAAGGTCTGGGCCGGCGGCTCGCCCAATTCCTCCATGACGATGTCCGGCGAATACCGCGGCAAGCGCTACGCCGTGGTCAACTTCCTGAACGCCGGCCAGGGCGCCACCGCGCGCCGGCCGGGGTTCTCGGCGCTGTCGTTTCCCGCCAACCTGGGCAACACGCCGGTGGAGGTGATGGAAGGCCTGGCGCCGATCCGCGTGCTGCGGCGCGAGATCCGCCGCGGCAGCGGCGGGCAGGGGCGCCACCGCGGCGGCGACGGCCTGCGTTTCGAATTCGAGCTGCTGCCGGACGCGAAAGAGGCCACGGCATCGTTTCTAATGACCCAGCTGAAGTCGGTGCCCGCCGGACTGGCCGGCGGCGGCCCCGGCGAGCCCGGGCGGCTGCTCGTCAACGGCGAGCAGGTCGACCCGACCGAACCCCGTATCCTGCGGGCCGGGGATCGCGTCATCATGGAGACTGCAGGTGGCGGCGGATATGGTTCTGCTTGAGGAAACGCGGCGTAGATCGATTTTCAGATCTTCCTAGGAGGAGGAGAAAGCTATGAGAAAGACGACTGCAGTCATTTTGTCGATGCTCTGGATAGGCGCCGCGTTGGCGCAGGACGCGTATCCGTCCAAGCCGATCCGGCTGATCGTGCCCTACGGCACCGGCGGCGTCTCGGACTCGGTCGGGCGCGTGGTGGCCGCGGGCCTGTCCAAGGCGATGAACGCCACCGTGTTCGTCGAGAACCGCGGCGGCGCCGGCGGCACGCTGGGCGCCAACATGACGGTGCAGTCGGCGCCCGACGGCTACACCATCCTGCTCACCAGCCCGCCGATGATCGCGGTGGCGCCGCAGATCATCAAGAGCATGCCGTACAACACCAGCACCGATCTCCTCCCGATCAGCACCATCATCACCACGCCGAACATCCTGGTGGTGAACAACGACCTGCCGGTGAAGACGATCCACGAGCTGATCGCCTACGGCAAGGGCGCGGGCAAGGGCAAGCTGAGCTACGGCTCCTCGGGGCCGGGCAGCACCGGGCACCTCTCCGCCAC
>NZ_DASSVG010000127.1:0-9902 GCF_035706265.1 Ramlibacter sp.
GAGCGCGTCGTGGTCCAGGGCGCGTCGCTGGTCAACCAGGTGCGCTGATGTTCGAGCGTCTCGTCCGCTTCTCGCTGCACAACCGGCTGCTGGTGCTGGTGGCCGCCGTGGCCCTCATGGCCTGGGGCGGCTTCACCATGACCCGCATGCCGGTCGACGTGTTCCCCGACCTCAACAAGCCGACCGTCACGCTGCAGGCCGAGGCCGGCGGCATGGCGCCGGAGGAGGTGGAGCAGCTGATCACCGCGCCGCTGGAGACCGCCATGGGCGGCATCCCGGGCGTGGAGAGCATCCGCTCGGTCTCCAGCGTCGGCCTCGCCTTCGTCTACGTCAGCTTCGACTGGAAGACCGACATCTACCGCGCCCGCCAGATGGTGGGCGAACGGCTCGCGCTGGTGCGCGAGCAGCTGCCGCCCGGCATCGAGCACGTGGGCATGGGCCCGGTGAGCTCGGTGATGGGCGAGATCATGACCGTGGCCCTGCCCATCGATCCCTCGAAGATCGGCGCGATGGCGGTGCGCGAGTACGCCGACTTCGTGATCCGGCCGCGCCTGCTGACCATCGCCGGCGTGGCGCAGGTGGTGCCGATCGGCGGCGAGGTGCGGCAGTACCAGGTGCAGCCCGACACCGCCCGCATGGCGGCGCTGGGCGTGGAGCTGGCGGCGATCGAGGAGAGCCTGCGCGACTACTCGGCCAACACCAGCGGCGGCTTCCTGGAACTGAACGCGCGCGAATACCTGGTGCGCAACATCGGCCGCACGACCCGCATCGAGGACCTGCAGCGGCTGCCGGTGGCCTGGCGCGACCACCATCCCGTGAGCCTGCAGCAGGTGGCCTCGGTCACCTTCGCGCCGGCCATCCGGCGCGGCGACGCCGGCTACAACGGCCAGCCGGCGGTGCTGCTCGGGATCCAGAAGCAGCCCGATGCCGACACCGTGCGCCTCACGCACGACGTGGAGCAGGCGCTGGAAGGGCTGCGCAAGAGCCTGCCGGCGGGCATGGGCGCGCCGATGGTCACGATGCGCCAGGCCAACTTCATCGAGGCCTCGGTGCACACGCTGCAGGGCAAGTTCCTGGCCGCGGCGGCGGTGGTGGCCGTGGTGCTGTACCTGTTCCTGATGAACGTGCGCACCACGGTGATCGCCCTCACCGCCATTCCGCTGTCGGTGATGGTGAGCGTGCTGGTGTTCCGCTGGTTCGGCTTCTCGATCAACACCATGACGCTCGGCGGCCTGACGATCGCCATCGGCGGCCTGGTGGACGACGCGGTGGTGGGCGTGGAGAACGTGCTGCGCCGCCTCAAGCTGGACCGGGCGGCGCATCCGAATATGCGCATCGGCCCGCTGGAGCTGGTGGCACGCGCGACCCTGGAGGTGCGCTCGGCCATCCTCTACGCCACCGTGATCATCGTGCTGGTGCTGCTGCCGCTGTTCTTCCTGCCCGGCGTCGAAAGCCGGCTGATGCAGCCGCTGGCCGTGGCCTACATCGTCTCGCTGCTGGCCTCCATGCTGGTGTCGGTGACGGTCACGCCGGTGCTGGGCTACTACCTGCTGCCGCGCATGAAGGGGCTGGAGCACGGCGACACGCGGGTGCAGGCCTGGGTCAAGCGGCGCTATTCCAACGCGCTCGGCGCCGTGCTGCGCTGGCCCCGGCCCTGGCTGGCGGCGGGTGCAGTGGCGGTGGCACTGGCGGCCGTGGCCGTGCCCTTCTTCCCCACCACCTTCCTGCCCCCTTTCAATGAAGGCGCGGTGCTGGTGGGCCTGCGGCTGAACCCCGGCACCACGCTGGCCGAAAGCGCGCGCCTGGGCACCGCGGCGGAGAACCTGGTGCGGGCCGTGCCCGAGGTGCTGCACGTGGGCCGGCGCTCCGGCCGGGCCGAACTCGACGAACACGCCGAAGGCGTGCACGTGACCGAGCTGGACGTGCAGCTGCGCCGCAGCGAGCGCAGCGCGGAGGCGGTGCACGCGGACCTGCGCAAGAGCGTTTCCACGCTGCCGGCCTCGATCGAGATCGGGCAGCCGATCAGCCATCGCATCGACCACATGCTTTCGGGCGTGCGCACGCAGATCGCGGTGAAGATCTACGGCGACGAACTCGACACGCTGCGCGGCCAGGCCGAGGCGCTGCGCCAGCGCCTGGCGGCGATCCCCGGCGTGGTGGACCTGCAGGTGGAAAAGCAGGTGCTGACGCCGCAGATCCGCGTGCGGGTGGACTACGACCGCGCGCTCGGCTACGGGCTGGCCCCCGCGCGGCTGCTGCGCGAGCTGCAGATGATGATCGCCGGCGAGCGGGTCGCGCAGGTGATCGAGGGCAACCGCCGCTTCGACCTGGTGCTGCGGCTGCCCGAGTCGGCGCGCGGGATCGAGGGCCTGCGCAACCTGTTCATCGCGACGCCCGGCGGGCGCGTGCCGCTGTCGCAGCTGGCGACGGTGGAGGAGGCGGACGGCCCCAACCAGGTCAGCCGCGACGACGGCCGGCGCCGCATCGTCGTCTCCGCCAATGCGCAGGGGCGGGCGCTGAGCGACGTGGTGGCCGACATCCGGGCGGCGACGGCGGCGACCCGGCTGCCCGAGGGCTACTTCATCACCATCGGCGGCCAGTTCCAGGCCCAGGAGGAGGCCAGCCGCCTGATCGGGCTGCTCTCGCTCGGCTCGCTGCTGGCGATCTTCCTGATCCTGTTCTCGCGCTACCGCAGCGGCGTGCTCGCCTCGATCATCCTGGCGAACGTGCCGCTCGCGCTGGTGGGCGCGGTGGCCGGCCTGTGGCTGTCGGGCCAGCCGCTGTCGGTGGCGGCGCTGGTGGGCTTCATCACGCTGGCCGGCATCGCCATCCGCAACGGGATCATGAAGGTCTCGCACTACGTCAACCTGTGCGCCTTCGAGGGCGAGGTCTTCGACGACCGCATGCTGCTGCGCGGCTCGCTGGAGCGGCTGACGCCGGTGCTGATGACAGCGCTGGTGGCGGCGCTGGCGCTGGCACCGCTGCTGTTCGAAGCCGACCAGCCCGGCACCGAGATCCTGCATCCGGTGGCGGTGGTGATCTTCTCGGGCCTGATCACGTCCACGCTGCTGGACGCGTTCCTCACGCCCGCGATGGTGAAGCTGTTCGGCCAGCGCGCAGTGGAGCGCCTGGTGGGGCAGTCGGGCAGCGAGGCTTTCTAGCCGTTTTCTTCAATCCACGAGGAGGGACTTTCCAATGAACATCCGGATCCGCACTCTCGCCCTGGCCGCGGCGCTGGCCATCGCCGGCGCCGCCAGCGCGCGCGGAGGACACGACGACCACCACGGGCACGACCACCACGGGCACGACCACGCCGCCGGGCACGAGCACCACGGGCACGACGACCATGCCGCGCCCAAGCACGGTGGCGTGACCGTCGAGACCAAGGCGCTCGATTTCGAGATCGTGGCCAGGACGGACCGCGTCCAGGTCTACGTCGGCGAGCACGGCAAGGCCGTGAAGCTGGCCGGCGCCAAGGGCAAGGTCACGCTGCTGCAGGGCGGCGTGAAGAGCGAGGCGGAGCTGGTCCCGGTGGGCGACGACTACCTGGAGGCCAAGGGCAGCTTCCAGGTGGGCAAGGGCACCAAGGGCATCGCGGTGGTGAGTCTGCCGGGCAAGCCGGCCGCGACGGCGCGCTTCGAGCTGAAATAGGTTGCGCCGGCGCGCTCCGCCGCGCCGTCGGTCGGCGAACCCGCGCCGGTGGTCGCGTTCGCGCTGCAACGGCTGTTAGCTTTCGTAGCAGCCTGCCGATGATGGCGGCATGAGGACAACAAGAGGGACGGGCCGCACGCTGCTGGTGGCGGCCCTCCTGGCGGCGCCGGCCGCGTTCGGCGCCGGAGGGCACCACGCGGTCGACGACGCCACCATCCTGCCGCCGGGCGAATGCGAGCAGGAGGATTGGTTCACCCGCAACCAGGGCGGCGAACGCCAGCTGCACGCAGGCTTCAACTGCCGCGCGGGGCCGGTGGAACTGGGCCTCGCCGGCGACCACGCGCACGGCGGCGGCGGCTCGTCCACCGCATGGAACGCGGAAGTGAAGTGGGCGCGCGAGCTCGCGCCCGGGCTGGCCCTTGGCGTGGACCTGCAGCCCGTTTGGGTCGCCCACCGGCATCCGCGCCACGCCATGACACGCGCCGTCGGCATCGTCACCTGGAATGCCGCCAGGGAAGTGGCGCTGCACCTGAACGTGGGGCGCGAATTCGTGCGCGCCGGCCGCGACCTGGCATGCTACGGCGTGGCGGTGGACTGGTCGCCCCGCGAACGCCTCACCTTCACCGGCGAACGCTTCGCCGAGGAGCGCACGCAGTTCGTGCGCGCCGGCGCACGCTGGGATGCCGGGCGCTGGAAGGTGGACTTCAGCCGGGCGCAGCGCCTGGCCGGACCGTCGCCCTCCAGCTGGACGATCGGCTTCACCCTCGCCTTCGGCGAGGAGTGATCAGGCCGCCTCGAGGAAGGCCTGCACGATGGCGGCCGAATGGCGGCTCGCGACCTGGTCGATGAAGCTGAGGAAGTCGCCCTGGGCCTCGTCGTCGGCTCGGTCGGAAACGGTGCGCACCGCGGCGAACGGCACGCCGTAGTCGCGGCACACCTGCGCGAAGGCGGCGCCTTCCATCTCCACGGCCAGCGCCTGCGGCAGCGCGTGCTGCAGCGCCTGGCTTTCGGCGGCGCTGGCGACGAAGCGGTCGCCGCTGACCACCAGGCCGCGGTGCACATGGGTGCCGTGCAGCGCCTGGCGCACCGCGGCGGCCAGTCGCTCCGTGAGCGCCGCGTCGGTGGCGAAGCGGTCGGTGCCGTAGAGCGGCACCTCGTAGCGCGGAAAGAGCGGCGAGGCGTCGAGGTCGTGCTGCAGGAAGCCCTCGGCGATCACCACGTCGCCGCGGTTCACGCCCGGCGCCAGCCCGCCCGCGACGCCGGTGAAGACGATGCGGTCGACGCCGAAGCGCTCGATCAGCGCGGTGGCGGTGGTTGCCGCCGCCACCTTGCCGATGCGCGAGAGCACCGCCACCACTTCCTGCCCGTGCAGGTGCCCCACCCAGAAGTCCCTCCCGCCGGCGGCCTGCTTCTGCTCGTCGGGCAGCAGGGCCAGCACGGCGGAGAGTTCCTCCTGCATGGCGGAGACGATGGCGGTGCGCATGGCCGCGGACCTTACTCCTTGATGTCCACGCCGTAGAACACGTGGCGGCCGAACGGCGACAGCTTGAAGTCCACGACTTCCTTGCGCACCGGCTTCAGCTGCACCGCGTGGGCGATGGTCAGCCACGGCTCCTGCTGCTTGAAGATCACCTGGGCCTGCTTGTAGAGCTTGTCACGCTCCGCCGGCGCGGTGACCGTCTTGGCCTTCAGCACCAAATCCTCGAACGGCTGGTAGCAGAACTTGGCCACGTTGGAGCCGTTGGTCTTGGCCGAATCGCATCCGAGCAGCGTGTGCAGGAAGTTGTCCGGGTCGCCGTTGTCGCCCGTCCAGCCCAGCATGCCCATCTGGTGCTCGCCGGCCTGCATGCGCTTGCGGTACTCGCCCCACTCGAAGGTCTTGATCTCCGCCTTGACGCCGATCTTGGCCAGGTCGGCCTGCATCAGTTCGGCGATGCGCTTGGCGTTCGGGTTGTAGGGGCGCTGCACCGGCATGGCCCACAGGTCGGTGGTGAAGCCGTCCTTGTAGCCGGCCTGGGCCAGCAGCTTCTTCGCGCCTTCGGGATCGTAGGGATCGTCCTTGATCGCGTCGTTGTAGGCCGACATGGTCGGCGGGATCGGGTTCTTGGCGATCACGCCGGTGCCCAGGTACACGCCGTCGAGGATGGCCTTGCGGTTGATGGCCATGCTCACGGCCTTGCGCACGCGCACGTCGTCGAAGGGCTTCTTCGTCACGTTGTACGCGAGGTAGCCGATGTTCAGGCCCGGCTGCTCCAGCACCTGCACCTTCGGATCCTTGCGGATCGCCTCCAGGTCGGCCGGGTTCGGATAGGGCATCACGTGGCACTCGCCCTTCTGCAGCTTGGCCCAGCGCACGGAGGCGTCGGGCGTGATCGAGAACACCAGGTCGTCGATCTTCGCCTTGCCGCCCCAGTACTGCGGGAAGGCCTTGTAGCGGATCACCGCGTCCTTCTGGTACTGGATCTGGAAGAACGGGCCGGTGCCGATCGGCTCCTGGTCGATCTTCTCCGGCGTGCCCGCCTTGAGCATGGCGTCGGCGTATTCCTTGGACTGGATTGCCGCATACGGCATCGCCAGGTTGGCGAGGAAGGGCGCCTCGGGCTTGTTGAGCGTGATGCGCACCGTGTACGGATCGACCTTCTCCACCGACTTCAGCAGCTTGGGCAGGCCCATGTCGTTGAAGTAGGAGTGGTTGGAGCTCGTCACCTTGAAGAAGGGGTTGTCCTCCTTCCACTGGCGCTCGAACGCGAACAGCACGTCGTCGGCATTGAAGTCGCGCGTCGGCTTGAAGGCGCGGTGGCTGTGCCACTTCACGCCCTTGCGCAGGTGGAAGGTGTAGACGGTGCCGTCGGCGGAGATGTCCCACTTCTCGGCCAGGCTGGGGATCACCTTGGTGCCGCCGCGCTCGAACTCGACGATGCGGTTGTAGACGGGCTCGCTGGCGTCGAACGAGGTGCCGGTCGTGTTGACGCCGGGGTAGAAGTTCTCGGGGCTGCCTTCGGAGCAGAACACCAGGGTCTTGGCCTGGACGCCGGCCGCGGCGGCGAGGGCGAGTGCAGCGAGGGCGAAGTGCTTGGCGAACGGGACTCTCTTCATACGGACTCCTTTTTTCGATTCCGGCCGGGCCGGGAGGGACACATTCTCAGGCGGGCACGGCCGCGCTTAGAGCCTCCTGCTCCTCGGGGAAACCCTTGGCCAGGAAGTCTTCAGCGAAGTGACAGGCCACCAGCCGTCCGTCCACCGGAAGCGGCAGCGGGCGCTGCGCGTGGCAGACCTCCTGCGCGTAGGGACAGCGGCTCGAGAACACGCAACCGGCCGGCGGATGCAGCGGCGAGGGCAGCTCCCCCTGCAGCACGACGCGCTTCCTCTTGCGCCCGCCGATACCCGGGGTGGAGGCGAGCAAGGCGTGCGTGTAGGGATGCAGCGGCTGCGCGAAGATCTTCTGCCGCGGCCCCTGCTCCATCACGTGGCCGAGGTACATCACCAGCACGTCGTGCGCGATGTGGCGCACCACGGCGAGGTCGTGCGAGATGAAGAGGTAGGCCAGCCGGAATTCCTGCTGCAGGTCCGCGAGCAGGTTGAGCACCTGGGCCTGGATCGACACGTCCAGCGCGGACACCGGCTCGTCGGCCACCACCAGCTTCGGCCCCGGCATCAGGGCGCGCGCGATCGCGATGCGCTGGCGCTGGCCGCCGGAGAACATGTGCGGATAGCGGTTGGCGTACTCGGGCCGCAGGCCCACCTGGGCCAGCATCGCGCGGGCGCGCTCGGCGCGCTCGGCCGGCTTGAGATCGGTGTTGATCGCCAGCGGCGCCTCCAGCACGGCGCTGATCTTCTTGCGCGGATTGAGCGAGCCGTAGGGGTTCTGGAACACCAGCTGCACCGCCTGGCGCAGCCGCCGGCGCTCGCTGGCCGGCGGGTTCTCGGCATCGGTGCCGTCCAGCACCAGCGAGCCCGCGGTGGGCTTCTCGATCAGCGACACCATGCGCGCCAGCGTCGACTTGCCGCAGCCCGATTCGCCCACCACCGCCAGCGTGCGGCCCTCCTCCAGCGTGAAGGAGACCCCGCCCACGGCCTGCAGCTGGGCCGGCTCCTTGAACATGCCGCGGCGGATCGGGTAGACCTTGCGCAGGTCCTTCGCTTCGACGACCACCTTGTTCATGCAAGCTGCTCCACGCGCACGGGCTGGTCCTGCGCGATGCGCGCATTGCGCTGCGGATCGCCCAGCGGATAGTGGCAGCGCACCTGGCCGCCCTGCCAGGCGCGCAGCTCGGGCCGGACGGCCTGCGAATGCGCCGTGGCATAGGCGCAGCGCGGCGCGAACAGGCAGCCGCCCGGGCGGTCGAACACGCCCGGCACCACGCCGGGGATGGTGGCCAGCCGGTGGCCGGCCTCGCCCTGCTCCGGCAGCGCGGCCAGCAGGGCTTCGGTGTAGGGATGCTGCGGATCGGAGAACAGCTTCTCCACCCGCTGCTGCTCCATGATCTGGCCGGCGTACATCACGGCCACGCGCTGCGCCATCTCGCTCACCACGCCCATGTTGTGCGTGATCAGCACCAGGGCCATGCCGCGCTCCTGCTGCAGCTGGCGCAGCAGGTCGAGGATCTGGGCCTGGATGGTCACGTCGAGCGCGGTGGTCGGCTCGTCCGCGATCAGCAGGCGCGGATTGCAGGAGATCGCCATCGCGATCATCACCCGCTGGTTCATGCCGCCCGAGAGCTGGTGCGGGTAGTCGTTCAGGCGCGAAGCGGCGGCGGGAATGCCCACCTGTTCCAGCAGTTCGACCGCGTGGCGCTCGGCGCTGCGCTTGTCCAGCGGCGAGTGCTGCCGCAGCGCCTCCACCAGCTGGTAGCCGATGGTGAAGCAGGGGTTCAGGCTGGTGGTGGGCTCCTGGAAGATCATCGCCATGTCCTTGCCCACCAGCCGGCGCCGCTCGCGGTCACTGATGCCCAGCAGGTCGTGGCCGGCGAAGCGCAGCGTCTTCGCGCGCACCTTGCCCGGCCAGGCGATCAGGCCCATGAGGGCCATCATGGTCACGCTCTTGCCGGAGCCGGACTCGCCGACGATGCCCAGCACCTCGCCCTGCTCCAGCGCCAGGCTCACGCCCTCCACCGCATGCATCACGCTGCCCTGCGTGGGAAATTCGACGTGGAGGTCTTCGATTTCGAGGAGTGGCATGGGTTAGATACCGAATACCGGACGCAAAGGATCCGCAAAGAACGCAAAGGAAAACCGATGAAGGATTTCATTCATCGAATTGCATTCCTTTCGTGTTCTTTTTGCGTCCTTTGCGTGACCTTTGCGCCCTTTGCGTCCGGCTGTTCGGATGTTCATCGCTTCAACTTCGGATCCAGCGCGTCGCGCAGGCCGTCGCCCAGCAGGTTGAAGGCGAGCACGGCGATCAGGATCATCAGGCCGGGGAAGGTCACGACCCACCAGGCGCGCAGCACGAATTCGCGCGCATCGGCCAGCATCGTGCCCCACTCGGGCGAAGGCGGCTGCGCGCCCAGGCCCAGGAAGCCGAGCGCCGCCGCGTCGAGGATGGCGGTGGAGACGCCCAGCGAGGCCTGCACGATCAGCGGCGCGGCGCAGTTGGGCAGCACCTCGCTGAACATCAGGCGCAGCGTGCCGGCGCCGCTCACGCGCGCGGCCGTCACGTAGTCGCGCGAGGTCTCGGCGATCACCGCGGCGCGCGTGATCCGCACGTAGTGTGGCAGCACCACCACCGCCACGGCCAGCATCGCGTTCACCAGCCCCGGCCCCAGGATCGCGACGATGACGATGGCCAGCAGCAGGCTGGGCAGCGTCAGCAGGATGTCCATGAAGCGCATGATGGCGATCTCGGTGAGGCCGCGCGCGAAGCCGGCCACCAGCCCCAGCGCGATGCCCACCGCCACCGCGATCAGCACCACGGCGATGCCGATCGACAGCGACAGCCGCGAGCCGTGGATCAGGCGCGACAGGATGTCTCGGCCGATCGCGTCGGTGCCCAGCAGGTACTGCGCCGAGCCGCCTTCCTGCCAGGCCGGCGGCTTGAGGAAGGCGGCGCTGTTGGTCGCGTCCGGCGCGTGCGGCGCCACCCAGGGCGCGAACAGGGCCAGCAGCAGCAGGAACGCGACCACCGCCAGGCCGGCGACGGCGCCCTTGTTGGCGGAGAACGAGATCCAGAACTCGCGCAGCGGCCCGGGGGGCGCGGCGGGCACGGGGCTGGCCGGAGGCAACACGGCGCTCATCTCAATGCCCTCCCTGGC
>NZ_DASSVG010000128.1:0-29986 GCF_035706265.1 Ramlibacter sp.
TGGGCCAGGGTCTCGAAGCTCGGCGCCGGCCCCTGCGGCGGCAGCGGCGCGGGGGTGCCGTTCGCGCCGACGAAGGCCGGGTCCGTCAGCCAGCGGGTGAAGGCCTGCGTGGCCGGCGAAGGCCGTGCCGGCGCCTCGCCCCGCGGCCGCTGCATCAGCCGGGTGACCTCGCGCCGGTTGAGCCCCGTGGTGGTGCTGATCCGGCTGACCGCGCGGTGCGGCAGCACGCCGGGATGGGCGGCGCGGGCCGCCTCGACGAAGCACTGCTTGAGCACTTCCGCCAGCTCCGGGAACGGCAGGCCGCGGGCGACGGCCAGCTGAGCCAGCGGCCGCAGCACGGTACGGCAGGCCCGCAGCAGCGCGCTCGGCGCCAGCGGCGAGCGGGCGTCCGGCGCCGGTTCGGTCGGGCCGGAGGGGGCGGTGAGCGGGTCGCGGAAGTCCATGAGGGTGGCGAAAGCTTCGAAAAAGTGTAAATGTGCAATTCGCACAGTCAAGAAAAAATGTGCAACTTGCACATTGCGGCGACGAACGGCAAACGGCCGGGCTTGAGCCCGGCCGCAGATCAAGTCAGGAAAGGGGAGAAGCCAGCAGCGCGCAGGCTCAGCCCGCGCGCGCCTCGGCCAGGATCGCCTCGGCGCGCAAGGCGATGGGCCGGTCCACCAGCTTGCCGTCCACGGCAATGGCGCCCAGCGGTCCGCTCTCGAGCGCGTCCAGCACGCGCCGGGCCCACTCCACATCCTCCGGCTTGGGCGCAAAGCCCGCATGGACGATGGGCACCTGCTTGGGATGGATGCACAGCTTGGCGCCCATGCCGAAGCGGCGCGAACGGCGGACGTCGCTTTCGAGTTGCGCGGCATCGTCGATGGCGAGCGAGACGCCGTCGATCGGCGCCCGCAGGCCGGCATGGCGCGAGACCAGCACGAGGTTCGTGCGCACCGCGTCGAGCTCCTCGCCGTCGGCCTGGATCCCGGAATCGGCCATGAAGTCGAAGGAGCCGAAGGCGAGCCGGCTCACGCGCGGCACCCGCGCGATGGCGGCCGCCTCGAAGTGGCCCGCCACCGTCTCCAGCAGCGGGATCAGCTCCTGCCCGTCGCCGAGATGGCGCGCGAGCCGGGCGATGCTGGTGTGTTCCTCCGCCTTGGGGACCATCACGCCGGCCAGCCGCTCGGAATCCAGCAGCAGCTCGCAGTCCTCCGCGTGCCAGGGGGTGCCTTCGGGATTGACGCGCACGAACACGCGCGCCGAGGCCTGCTTCAGCCAGGCGGCGATGGCCTCGCGCGCCTGCACCTTGCGCTCCGGCGTCACGGCGTCCTCGAGGTCCAGGATCACGGCGTGCGCCCCGCTGGCCAGCGCCTTGTCGAAGCGCTCGGGCCGGTCGCCGGGGACGAACAGGTAGCTGCGCGCGGACGGATTCATGGAATGCTCCGGAGGGTGGCGGCGCCCTTGCGCAGGGGCCGCAGCAAGGCCACGAGGCACAGTACCAGCGCCAGGGCGACCGCCACGAAGCCGATGCGGTAGCTGCCGGTGGCGCCCGAGAGCGCGCCGAAGGCGGGCGGGCCGAGCACCACGCCGAGGAAGGTGATGGCAAGCGTGCCGCCGGTGGCGATGCTGGCCTGGCCAGCCGGCGCTTCGCGCGCCACTTCGGCCAGGTACACGCCGTTCCAGCCGATCGCCGAAGCGCCGAACAGCGCCAGCACGAGCAGCACGAGGAGCCCCGGCATCGCCGGCTGCAATGCAGCGGTGGCGAGCGCGCAGACGCTCACCAGGGCCGCGAGCGCCAACAGCATGCGCCGTGCACCCAGCCAACGGTCCGCCACGTAGCCCCATAGCACGCGGCCCACCACACCCGCCGCCTGCGAGACCGAGAGCGCGAGGCCCGCCGCCACCAGCCCGTAGGCCAGGATGTCGTGCAGGTAGGTCACGAGATAGGTCGTCAGCGAGAGCTGCGCGATCGAGAACAGGAAGGAACAGCCGGCCAGCAGCCGCAGCGGCGGATGCGCGAGCACCATGCGGATCGGCTGCGCGAGGTTGCCCAGCACCAGCGGCCGCTCCGGCTCGCGGTCGGCGTCGAGCGCCGAGCGCAGCGGCTGCGCCACGAAGATGCAGGCGATGTTGGCGGCGGCCACCGCGAGCAAGGCGCCGCGCCAACCGAGCACCAGCAGCGGCGGCACCAGCGCGCCGGCCAGCACGCCGCCGAGCGGCACGCCGGTCTGCTTGATCGAGAACACCAGCGACATGCGGTGCGCGGGCGTGGTGCGCGCCAGCAGGTGCGAGCTCGCGGGCGTCACCGGCCCGTAGCCCAGGCCCACCAGCACGGCGCCGGCGGCCAGCGCCGCGAGCGAGCCGAGGGTCGAAAGCGCCAGCCCCGCCGCGCACAGCAGCAGCCCCACCTGGCTCACGCGGATGGCGCCGAAACGCGCCACCGCGGCGCCCGCCGCCAGGCTGGCGAGCATGGCCGCCGCGTACACCAGGCCGATGTAGAGGCCGACGTAGGTGCCCGAAATGCCCAGGTCCTGCGCCAGCGCGGGCGCCATCACGGGCACGGTGATCAGGGCCATGGCCACCAGCGCCTGGATCGCCAGCGTCACGGCCAGGGGCCGCCAGGTGTTCGCCAGCGCAGTCTGCGCGTCGGGGGCAGTGGATCTTTGGGTCATGCGGGATCAGGTCACGGCCGCCGCGAGTGCGAGGGATGATTGGTCGGAGCGACTGGATTCGAACCAGCGACCCTCTGCTCCCAAAGCAGATGCGCTACCAGACTGCGCTACGCTCCGACGCGCCCGCATTCTACGATGCGGCCCCGCGCCGCCCGGGCCATGCCATGCCGGCGGCACGTCCGCGGCACATCGCGGCACCCTCGGCGGGCAGCCGAATCCGTCGGCGCCACGCCACGCCGTTCATCCCGCGGCCGCGACCGCCTGGGCCCTTTCCCCCGCTTCCGCTGCCGGTCGGCACCTTCGTTCCTTCGGACTACAGCAAAGCCCGTGATAGCTTCGGCTCGCTTACCTTTTCTTACAGGTCGGATCAAGCCTGTCGATCAACGAAAACGCATTGAGAGGGGATATCGGGAATGGGCTTCCAGCTCACGATCGCACGCAAGCTCACGGGCCTGGCGCTGCTGGCGCTGCTGTTCGTCGTCACCGTGGGCGCGACCGGCTACATCGCCACCACCTACCAGGAAGAGAGCGCCACCCGGATGCTGCAGGCGGAAACGGCGCTCAAGAGCCAGCTGGAAGCGGACATGGCGCACGACGCGCTGCGCGCCGACGTGCTGGCGGCACTGGTGGCCAGCCAGGGCGGCCGCGGCGACGATGCCGACGCGATCCGCGCCGACCTGCACGCGCACGCCACCCTGTTCGAGGAATCGCTGCACCGCATGGAAGCCATGCGCCTCGATGCGGAGACGCAGGCCGCCGTGGCCAAGGTGCGGCCGGCGCTGCAGCGCTACCTGGAGCGCGCCAAGACTCTGGTGCCGCTGGCCTTCAGCGACCGCGCCGCGGCCCTGGCGCAGATGGGCGACTTCGTCGTTGCCTTCAAGAGCCTGGAAGGCGAGATGGAGGCACTCAGCGTCCTGATCCAGCAGCGCGCCATCGCTGCGCACCAGGACAGCAGCGACTCCTCGCGGTTCGCCAAGGCGGCCATCGCGGCCGCCATCCTGTTCTCCGGCGTAGTGCTCGTCGTCCTGAGCTGGCTTCTCAGCCGCGGCATCGTGGGCCGGCTGCGCCGCGCCGTCGAGGTCGCCCGCACGGTGGCCAAGGGCGACCTGAGCTCGCACATCGACGTGCACGGCAGCGACGAGGCCGCGCAGCTGCTGCAGGCGCTGGCGCAGATGAACGCCAGTCTCACCGACCTGGTGGCCACCGTGCGCCAGTCGAGCGAGAACATCGCCACCGGGACGACGCAGATCGCCACCGGCAACCAGGACCTGAGCCAGCGCACCGAGACGCAGGCCAGCAACCTGCAGCAGACCGCCGCCTCGATGGAGCAGATCAGCGCCACGGTGCGGGCCAACGCCGACACCACCCGCGCGGCAAGCGAGATGGCGTCCACCGCGAGCCGCTCCGCCGAGGCCAGCGGCGATGCCGTGACGCAGCTCGTGGGCACGATGGCCGGCATCACCGAGGCCAGCCGCCGCATCACCGACATCATCGGCGTGATCGACGGCATCGCGTTCCAGACCAACATCCTGGCCCTGAACGCCGCGGTGGAAGCGGCGCGCGCCGGTGACCAGGGCCGCGGCTTCGCGGTGGTGGCGGCGGAAGTGCGCTCGCTCGCGCAGCGCAGCGCGGCGGCGGCCAAGGAGATCAAGACGCTGATCGAGGCGAGCGTGCAGAAGGTGCAGGCCGGCGAGCAGCAGGCCGTGCACGCCGGCCACAGCATGAAGGAAGTGGTGGAGCAGGTGCAGCAGATGACGCTGCTGCTCGCCGAGATCAGCAGCGCGACCCAGGAGCAGACCAAGGGCATCGGCGAGGTCAGCCAGGCCGTGACCCAGATCGACCGCGTGACCCAGAGCAACGCGTCGCTGGTGGAGGAGGCAGCCGCCGCGGCGGAGAGCCTGAGCCGGCAGGCGGAGCGGCTGGTCGAGGCGGTGTCGCTGTTCCGGGTGCAGGACAGGGAGCAGCGGCTGCTGGCGGTGTGAGGAAAAAGGGGGCGCCGAGCGCCCCCACCCCGGCCCTCCCCCCGGAGGGGGAGGGAGGAAGGCCTCAGAGCTTCACGTACTCGTAGGCCACCGGCTGGGAGTTGATGCCGCGGTCCGGCGGGGCGATCCAGGCGGCCATCTTGCCCGGCTCGGTCACGCGCTGCATCAGGCTCTTGACGAAGCGGATGTCCTCCTCGGTCGGCAGCCATTCGGCCTTGCGGGCCTCGAACTCGGCCTGCGTGATCGGCTGGCCCTGGGGGTCGGTGTGCAGGCCGGCCCAGGCGCCCACCTGGCGGCGGAAGCGCGTGGAAGGCAGCTTGAACTCGAAGCCCACGCCGGCGCGCTTGACCAGCATGTTCCAGCGCGTCACGCCGACGTTGCAGTCCTTCGCGTATTCCAGCCGGGTGATCTCGTTGATGCCGTTGCGCACCGTGATCGTCTCGTCCTTCACGCCGCCCTGCCCGTCCGGCACCTGGATGGTCATGGTGGTGTCGGTCTCGACGTGGTCCGCGAACTTGGCCTCGTCGGGCCGGCCCTTGATGCCGTTGCTGAAGTAGTTGGCGGCGTTGGACGACGCTTCGGAGCCGAACAGGTCCAGCGAACTGGTGAACCAGAAGTTCATGAACCTCTGGATGGTGGGCAGGTCGATCGCGCCGGCGTTGCGCACCTTCCGCCAGTCGTCGGTGTCCAGCTCCTTCATCACTTCCAGCGTGCGCTTGATGACGCGGCCGACGCCGGTCTCGCCCACGAACATGTGGTGCGCCTCCTCGGTCAGCATGAACTGGCAGCTGCGCGCCAGCGGGTCGAAGGCGCTCTCGGCCAGCGACTTGAGCTGGAACTTGCCGTCGCGGTCGGTGAAGTAGGTGAACATGAAGAAGGACAGCCAGTTGTCCATGGGCTCGTTGAAGGTGCCCAGGATGCGCGGCTTGTCGGGGTCGCCGCTGTGGCGCTCCAGCAGTTCCTCGGCCTCCTCGCGGCCGTCGCGGCCGAAGTAGGCGTGCAGCAGGTAGACCATGGCCCAGAGGTGCCGGCCCTCTTCCACGTTCACCGGGAACAGGTTGCGCAGGTCGTAGAGCGAGGGCGCCGTGTGTCCGAGCAGGCGCTGCTGCTCCACCGAGGCCGGCTCGGTGTCGCCCTGGGTCACGATCAGGCGGCGGAAGATGGAGCGGAATTCGCCCGGCACTTCCTGCCACGCGTCCTGGCCCATGAAGTCGCCGAAGCCGATCTTGCGGCCCTCCTGCTTGTCGGCCAGGAAGATGCCCCAGCGGTAATCGGGCATGGGGGTGTAGCCGTACTGGGCCCAGCCCTGGGCATCGACGCCGACGGCGGTGCGCAGGTAGACCTCGTTGGCGCGGAAGTCGCTCGGGCCCATCTCGTCCCACCAGCGCAGGAAGGCGGGCTGCCAGTGCTCCAGCGCGCGCTGCAGCTGGCGGTTGTCGGCCAGGTGGACGTTGTTGGGGATCTTGGCCTGCAGGTCGATCGTGCTCATGGTTCGTTCAGTGTTCAGCGTTGAGTGTTGAGCGTGAAGTGCCGGACGCTGAACGCTCAACGCTCAACGCCCGACCTCTTCACACGCGCTTCCAGTCGAATTTCGCCTTCCGGCCGGTGCCGAACAGCTTCAGGGCGCCCTCCTCGCCGACCGCGTTGGGCCGGATGAAGATCCAGTTCTGCCAGGCCGAGAGGCGGCCGAACACGCGCGTCTCCATCGTCTCCTTGCCCGGGAAGCGCAGCGAGGCTTCCATGCCGGTGAGGGCATCGGGCGAGAGCGACGCACGCTCTTCCAGCATCAGCCGGATCTCGTCGTCCCAGTCGATGTCGTCGGGCGCGAGCGTCACCAGGCCCAGCTCCAGCGCCTGGCCGGCGCGCAGCGGGCTTCCCGTCACGGCCTGCAACTGCTCCAGCGTGGACGCGTCCTCGTTGAAGCGGGTCGCCAGGCGCGTGAGGCCGTTCACCTCCGGGTAGCGGCCGAAGTTCGCCTGCGTCAGTTGCAGCGCCGGCGCAGTCTCTGGCGCATCGGGCAGATCCAGCATGTAGATGCGGTCGCAGGCCAGCGCCAGCTCGTACAGCGTGCCGGTGAAGCAGGAGCCCTGGTCCACCAGCGCCACCAGCGAGCGGCTGGTCACGTCCAGCCGGGCCAGCGTGCGGCGCAGGGCGCCGGTCGTCTCGCGCACCAGCCAGTGCGCCTGCTGCTGCTCCAGCACCGCGTCGGCCTGCGCGACCCATTGCGCGTCGCCGCGCGTGCGTATCACCCAGGTGCCGATCTCCAGCTCGTTGGTGCGCAGGTTCAGGATCGCGTCGTCCAGCTCGCGGGCGAGCTTCAGCGGCCACCACTCCACGCCCGCGGCGACGATCGCCTCCGGCGTCGAGGCGATCGCGGCGGCCGGCGCGTTCACCGTCAGCGTGGCGGTGCGCGCGGCGCGATCGATCTGCACGTCCACCGTTTCGTAGTGGTAGCCCTGGTCGTCGATGCGCGCGCGCACCGGCGTGAGCGCGATGCCCTGCTGCGGCCCGCCGCGCGTGGACTGCGCGCGCAGCGCCGCCACTTCCTTGTCCACCAGCGCGCCGAAGGCCTGCGGCTTGGCGTGCTCGTCGATCAGCTTCCAGGCCTTGGCGCGGTCGGCCCGCACGCCTTCGCTGGTGGTGCAGAAGATGTCGGCCAGGTCCCGGCGCACCTTGCGCTTGTCGGTCACGCGGGTCAGGCCGCCGGTGCCGGGCAGCACGCCCAGCAGCGGCACTTCCGGCAGGCTCACGGTGGAGGAGCGGTCGTCCACCATCACGATGCGGTCGCAGGCCAGCGCGAGCTCGTAGCCGCCGCCGGCGCAGGCGCCCGTGACGGCGGCGACGGACTTCAGGCCCTCGTGGCGCGAGGAATCCTCCAGCCCGTTGCGCGTCTCGTTGGTGAACTTGCAGAAGTTCACCTTCCAGGCGTGGGTGGACAGGCCCAGCATGTAGATGTTGGCGCCCGAGCACCAGATGCGGTCCTTGCCGCTTTCGAACACCACCACCTTCACGGCGGGATGCTCGAAGCGGATGCGGTTGAGCGCGTCGTGCAGTTCGATGTCGACGCCGAGGTCGTAGCTATTGAGCTTGAGCTTGTAGCCGGGCTTGATGCCGCCCTCCTCGTCGATGTCGAGTTTGAGGCGGGCCACGTCGCCCTCCACGGCGAGGCTCCAGTGGCGGTAGCGGGAAGGATCGGTGGCAAAGCTCACCAGCTCGCGTTCCTCGCCGGCGAGCACCTGCTTGAACAGCAGCGGTTCGGTGATGGCGTTCATCTCGTCTCCAGGGTCGTGGGCTGGGCCGCGGGCACCGCGCGCTCCAGGTCCCTCAGGGATTGCTTGACACTGCGCGCCGCCGTGTCCACCACGGCATCGGCGCGCGCATAGAGGGATTCGCGGCTGGCGAGGATGCGGCGCAGGTCCTCCAGGGCTTCGTTCATGGCCGTACGCGAGACTTCGCCCTCCTCGCCGCGGGCGGCCTTGAAGGGCCGCAGGTCGCCCTGGGCGACCACGCGGCTCATGTGCTCCTCGGGGCTGGCCTTCACCCACACGCAGAAGAAGTGGCTTTGCAGCAGGTCGAAGGTTTCGCGCTCGCTCACGATGCTGCCGCCGGTGGTCATCACCACGCCTTCGGCATGCTCCTCGGCGATGCGCAGCAGCGCGCGGCGCTCGTAGCGGCGGTAGCCGGCCTGGCCGTGCAGCAGCAGGATCTCCGCCATGCTGGTGCCGGCCTCGCGCTCGATCTCGCGATCCAGTTCGACGAAGGGCACGCCGCGCTGCTGCGCGAGTTGCGCGCCGAGCGTGGTCTTGCCCGCGCCGCGCAGGCCCACCAGCGCGATGCGCTGCTCGCGCCCGTACGCATCGGCCAGGCCGAAGGACGAGGCCAGCTGCGAATAGGCCTGCTCCAGCTGATGTTCGTCCAGGCGCGCGAGCAGGCCCTGCACGCGCGCCAGGGCGGGCCGCGGGGCATCCTGCAGCAGGTCGAGCACGGTGAGGTTCAGCGCGTGGGCGGCTGCTTCCAGCGAGTGGATCGACACATTGCCCTTGCCGGTTTCGACGTCGGCCAGGAAACGCTCCGACAGGCCCGAATCTGCAGCAAGCTGCTTGCGCGTCATGCCGCGGCGTGCGCGCCAGGCGCGCACGCGGGCACCGAGTTCTGCCATGGTGGCGCGGCTGTCGGTTTCGGTCATGGGGCTAGCAGCTTTTTGAAAGGAGATCTTTGCGCTGGCGCAAATGGCAGTATACTTCCTCGAAGTCACGCGTCAAGCAATTTACTGCATTCTTCCGGACACCGCATGAAGCTCAAGATCCTCGTCGGCACCATGACCAGCACGGCCGACTACGTCGCCCAGGCGATCCAGATGGACTGCGCCGACCTCGTGGACGAGATCGAAGTGGCCCTGATGGACGGATTGGAAATTGACGTCTTCGATGAAGATGCGGTATATCTCATCTGCACGTCCACCTACGGTTCCGGCGACGTCCCGGACAACGCCCGGGTCCTCTACGAATCGTTGGACAGCAAGCCGAAGTTCCTGGGCCACGTGCGTTACGGCGTGATCGCGTTGGGCGACCGCACCTACGTGCAGACCTTCTGCTTCGGCGGCAAGAAGTTCGATGAGCGCCTGCAGGGCCTGGGCGCGCAACGCATCGGCGAGGTGTGGTGCCACGACGCGAGCGCCGGCACCCTGCCGGAGGAACTGGGTACGGCCTGGTGCCGCGAGTGGCTGAAGGAAGTCCTTGCGGCAACGCAAAAAGCAGCAGCCTAGGAAAGCGTACGCTGCGCCGACGACCCGGGACACACCGGGCGGGGAATACGAGGAGACAAGCATGCACCTGAGCCACGCCGACCACAGCACTTCCCCGCCGAGGGTGGAGATCCCGCGCGACTACAACGCCGCGCACGACCTGCTGCAGCGCAATGCCGCGCGCCCCGACAAGGTCGCCTACATCGATGCGTCCAGCGGCGCGCAGCTGACCTACGGGCAGCTCGCCGAGCAGGCCCACCGCTTCGCCAACGCCCTGCGCCAGCGCGGCGTCGCGCCGGAGACGCGGGTGATGGTGGCGATGCTGGACACGCTGGAGTGGCCCGTGGTGTTCCTGGGCAGCATCCTCGCCGGCGTGGTGCCGATCGCGACCAACACGCTGCTCACCACCAAGGATTTCGAGTTCATGCTGCGCGATTCGCGCGCGCAGGCGCTGTTCGTCTCCAAGCCCCTGCTGCCCGTGTTCGAGCCGCTGATCGGCAAGATCTCCACCCTGCGGCAGATGGTGATCGCGGGCGACAGCGGCGAGAACTCGGTGGCGCACATGATCGCCTCGGGCCAGCCCGACGCCGAGGTGGCCGGCACCTGCAGCGACGATCCGTGCTTCTGGCTGTATTCCAGCGGCTCCACCGGCACGCCCAAGGGCACGGTGCACCTGCACAGCCACCTGATCCAGACCGCCGAACTCTATGCCCGCCCCATCCTCGGCATCCGCGAAGATGATGTGGTGTATTCGGCGGCCAAGCTGTTCTTCGCCTACGGCCTCGGCAACGCGCTCACCTTTCCCATGAGTGTCGGCGCGACGACGGTGCTGCTGCCGAGCCGCCCGACGGCGGCCGACGTGTTCGGCGTGCTGAAGAAGTACAAGCCCACCGTCTTCTGCGGCGTGCCCACGCTCTATGCGGCGCTGCTGGCCGACCCGGAGCGGCCCAAGAAATCCGAGCTGCGCGTGCGCGTGTGCACCAGCGCGGGCGAGGCCCTGCCGGCGGAGATCGGCGAGCGCTGGACGCGCGAATACGGCAGCGAGATCCTCGACGGCATCGGCTCCACCGAGATGCTGCACATCTTCCTGTCCAACCGGCCCGGCAAGGTGCGCTATGGCACCACCGGCCAGGCGGTGCCGGGCTACGAGCTGCGCATCGTCGGCGACGACGGCCACGAGTGCGGCCCCGGCGAGATCGGCGAGCTGCAGATCAGCGGGCCGAGCGCCGCGATCATGTACTGGAACAACCGCTCCCGCACCAAGAGCACCTTCGCCGGCGAGTGGACACGCAGCGGCGACAAGTACACGCGCGATGCCGACGGCTACTTCACCTACGGCGGCCGCAGCGACGACATGCTCAAGGTGGGCGGCATCTACGTCTCGCCCTTCGAGGTGGAGGCCTGCCTCATGACGCACGCGGCCGTCCTCGAGGCGGCGGTGATCGGCGTGTCCGACCAGGACGGCCTCGTCAAGCCCAAGGCCTATGTCGTTCTCAAGCCCGGCCAGGAAGCCTCGGCCGACGACCTGCAGGCGCACGTCAAGACGCGCCTCGCGCCCTACAAGTACCCACGCTGGATCGCCTTCGTCCCCGACCTGCCGAAGACGGCCACGGGCAAGATCCAGCGTTTCAAGCTCCGCGCGCAAGCGGCGGCTTAAGCAGATTCCTGAGGGAAAGCCATGTGGCGCCCGCGCGCCGCATGAGCACACAATTCGCGCGCAACGCTTACACAAGACGAAGGAGCTTTTCATGACGACCCGCCGCCTCCTGCTCTCCCGCGGCGCCGCCCTTGTCGGTGCGGCTTCCACCGGCCTGCTGCTGCCGCAGATCGCGCGCGCACAGTCCAACAAGATCCGCGTGGGCTTCATGCTGCCCTACACGGGAACCTACGCGCAGCTCGGTGTCGCGATCGAGAACGGCGTGCGCATGGCGATCGACGAGCGTGGCGGCAAGCTCGGCGGCCGCGAGATCGAATGGTTCAAGGTCGACGACGAATCCGAGCCGTCCAAGGGCGTGGAGAACGCCAACCGGCTGGTGCAGCGCGACAAGGTCGACGTCTTGATCGGCACCGTGCACTCGGGCGTGCAGATGGGCATCCAGCGCGTGGCGCGCGAAAGCGGCGTGCTGAGCCTGATCCCCAACGCCGGCGTGCATGCGGCGACGCGCGCGCTGTGCGCGCCCAACGTGTTCCGCACCTCCTTCACCAACAGCCAGCCGACGCTCGCCCTGGGCAAGCCGATGGTCGACAAGGGCCTGAAGAAGGCCGTGTGGATCACGTGGAAGTACGCCGCCGGCGACGAGGCCTTCGAGGGCTTCAAGGAAAGCTACACCAAGGCGGGCGGCACCATCGTGAAGGAGCTGGGCCTGCCCTTCCCGAACGTCGAATTCCAGGCGCTGCTGACCGAGATCGCCTCGCTGCGGCCCGACGCCGTGGCCTGCTTCTTCGCCGGCGGCGGCGCGGCCAAGTTCATCAAGGACTACGCGGCCGCGGGCCTGAAGGACAAGATCCCGCTGTGGGGCTCGGGCTTCCTCACCGAAGGCGTGCTCGATGCGGCCGGCCCGGCGGCCGAGGGCGTGATGACCACCCTGCACTACAGCGATTCGCTGGACCTGCCGAAGAACAAGCAGTTCCGCCTCGACTACGCCAAGGCCTTCAAGAGCCAGCCCGACGTGTATGCGGTGCAGGGCTACGACACGGGCGTGCTGCTGTCGCAGGGCGTGGCCGGCGTCAAGGGCGACATCGGCAACAAGCAGGCGCTGTACAAGGCGCTCGAGACGCAGACCATCGACAGCCCGCGCGGCAAGTGGACCATGAGCAAGGCCCACAACCCCGTGCAGGACATCTACCTGCGCCGCGTCGAGAAGGGCGACAACAAGGTGATCGGCATCGCCGCGAAGGCGCTGTCGGATTCGGGCGCGGGGTGCAAGCTGGCTTCGGCCTGAGGCGGGGCGCGGCGGCGTTCTCGTAGGCTGGCGGTGACGGGCGCGCAATGCGCGCCGGGAACCCCAGCGCTTCGCTGCCGCTCGCGCATCGCTGGGGTTACCGATGCTTACGCCTCGGACTACGCACCGCGAGCGGTGCTCGGTCGCACAGCTCACCACCAGCCTACGATTTCCGCCTCGCGTTCAGGCAACTCCGGGGAGCCTCGCGCACCCTCCTCTCTCCCCCATGGATCTCCCCAACTTCCTCATCCAGCTCCTGAACAGCGTGCAGTACGGGCTGCTGCTGTTCATGCTGGCGGCCGGGCTCACGCTGATCTTCGGGATCATGGGCGTGGTGAACCTCGCGCACGGCAGCTTCTACATGGTCGGCGCCTACCTCGCCTGGTCACTGGCCGCCAAGACGGGCAGCCTGGCACTGGCCATCGTGCTCGGGACGGTGCTTTCCGTGCTGTTCGGCCTGGTGCTCGAACGCATCCTGTTCCGCCACTTCTACCACCGCGACCACCTCGACCAGGTTCTGCTCACCTTCGGGCTGATCTACATCTTCGAGGAGTCGCGCTCCATCCTGTGGGGCGACGACGTGCACGGCGTGCCGATCCCGCAGGTGCTCTCGGCCTCGATCCCGCTCACGGACACCCTGTCCTACCCGATGTACCGCATCTTCATGTCGGGGGTGTGCGTGCTGCTCGCGCTGGGCCTGTACTTCCTGATCTCGAAGACGCGCCTGGGCATGAAGATCCGCGCCGGCGCCTTCAACCACGAGATGACGGAGGCGCTGGGCATCAACGTGAAACTGATCCACGCCGTCGTGTTCGCGCTGGGCGTGGGCCTGGCCAGCATCGCCGGCATGATCGCCTCGCCGATCTCCAGCGTGTACCCCAACATGGGCTCGCAGGTGCTGATCATGTGCTTCGTGGTGGTGGTGATCGGCGGCATCGGCTCGGTACGCGGGGCGCTGATTTCCGCGCTGCTGGTGGGCCTGGTCGATACCTTCGGCAAGGTGCTGCTGCCGCACATCGCCGGCATGCTGGTCTACATGCTGATGGCCGCCGTGCTGCTCTGGAAACCTGAAGGACTGTTCAAGCAATGAGCGTCGCCGGACCGCTCCAAGACGCGAAGGCCCCCTCGGGGGGCAGCGCAGTACACGAAGTGACAAGCGTGGGGGCCCTGTGACTGCGCCGAAAGCCAATCTCGAAGTCCTGCCGCGCGGCGTGCAGGCGCTGCTCGCCGCCGGCCTGGTCGTGCTGCTGGTGTTCCCCTTCGTCGGCACCGAGTTCTACGCGCAGATGGTCGCGCGCATGATGATCCTGGCGATCTTCGCCATGAGCCTGGACCTGCTGCTGGGCGTCACGGGCCTGGTCTCGCTCGGGCACGCGGCGTATTTCGGCCTGGCCGGCTATGCGCTGGCCTTCCTCACGCCGCAGGACAGCGCGGTGAGCCTGTGGTGGACGCTGCCGGTGGCGGTGGCGGCCTCCGGCCTGGCGGCGCTGGTGATCGGCTTCTTCGTGGTCCGCACCAAGGGCATCTACTTCATCATGGTCACCATGGCGTTCGCGCAGATGGTGTTCTACCTCTTCTTCGACAACAAGGTGCTGGGCGGCTCGGACGGCATCTACATCAACTTCAAGCCGGACGCCGGCCTGTTCGACCTCGAGAACAAGCGCGTCTTCTACTACTTCACGCTCGCCATGCTGGTGCTGGTGTACCTGTTCCTGCGCCGGCTTCTCTTCAGCCCCTTCGGCCGCGCGCTGGCGGGCATCCGCGTCAACGAGCACCGCATGCGCGCGATGGGCTTCGGCACCTTCGGCTACAAGCTCGCGGCCTTCACGCTCGCGGGGGCGCTGGCCGGCCTCGCGGGCTACCTGTGGGGCGCGCAGACCGGCTTCATCAACCCCGAGCTCATGGGCTTCCACATGAGCGCGCACGCGATCATGATGGTGATCCTGGGCGGCATGGGCAACTTCGCGGGCGCCATCGCCGGCGCCTTCGCCTTCGAATACCTGCTGCACGCCTTCAAGGACCTGCCCGCCATCGGCGGCTTCGACACCGGCAAGCACTGGCAGCTCTGGATGGGCCTGTTCATCGTGCTGGTGGTGACCTTCGCGCCGCGCGGCCTGCTGGGGCTGGTGGAACGCGCCCTGCGCCGGCGCGACACGCAGATCCAGGAGCCGCCGCTCGCCGCCACGGAGGCCGCGCATGTCGAGTGAGGCGCTTCTTTCGGCCGACCGGCTCACCAAGCGCTTCGGCGGCCTCGCCGCCGTGCAGGAGGTGACGCTGGAGCTCTGGCGCGACCGCATCCACGCCGTGATCGGCCCCAACGGCGCCGGCAAGTCGACCCTGACCAACCTGCTCTCGGGCGACATCGCGCCCACCACCGGCAAGGTCACGCTCGCCGGCCGCGATGTCACCGGCTGGAACCCCGAGCGGATCTCGCGCGCGGGCCTCGGCCGCAGCTACCAGAAGACCAACATCTTCCTGCCCTTCACCGTGTGGGAGAACGTGCGGCTCGCCGCCCAGTCGCGCACGCCGCGGGCGCTGCGCTGGCTGCAGCTCGCCGACACGGTGGGCGCGGCCAACGAGCGCGCCGAGCGCGCGCTGGAGCTCGCCGGCCTGCAGCACCGCCGCCACCAGATCGCCGCCGCCACCAGCCACGGCGAGCAGCGGCAGCTCGAGATCGCGATGACGCTCGCCACCGATCCGCAGGTGCTGCTGCTCGACGAGCCGCTCGCGGGCATGGGCGTCGCGGAGGCGGAGCGCATGGTCGAACTGCTGCTGCGCCTGAAGAAGGACCACGCCATGATGCTGGTGGAGCACGACATGGATGCCGTGTTCACGCTCGCCGACCACCTGACGGTGATGGTCAACGGCCAGGTGATCGCCAGCGGCACGCCGGCGCAGGTGCGCGCCGATCCGAACGTGCAGTCCGCCTACCTGGGCGAGGAAGAAGAACAGGAAGCGACGCATGGCTGAACGCGAACGCCTCATTTCCGCGCGCGCCGTGCACACCTACTACGGCGCGAGCCACATCCTGCGCGGCATCGACTTCCACGTCGACCGCGGCGAGACCATCGGCCTGATGGGCCGCAACGGCATGGGCAAGACCACCTTGCTGAAGTCGCTGATGGGGATCGTCGCGCCGCGCGGCGGCAGCGTCGAGGTGAAGGGCCGCAACACCGTCGGGCGGCCGCCCTACGAGGTCGCGCAGCTCGGCATCGCCTACGTACCGGAGGGCCGCGGCATCTTCGGCAATCTCAGCGTGAAGGAAAACCTGGTGATGGCCGCGCGGCCCGGCACGCGCGGCCAGCGCGACTGGACGTACGAGCGCGTGCTCGAGACCTTCCCGCGCTTGAAGGAACGCCTTGACCATGGAGGCCAGCAGCTGTCAGGCGGCGAACAGCAGATGCTCACCATCGGCCGGGCCCTGATGACCAACCCCGACGTGCTCATCCTCGACGAAGCCACGGAGGGCCTCGCGCCGCTGATCGCGCGCGACATCTGGCGCATCTGCGGGCTGATCCGCGCGAGCGGCATCTCCAGCGTGATCGTCGACAAGGCGTGGAAGCATGTCACGCAGATCACCGATCGCAACGTGATCCTGGTGAAGGGCGAAGTGGCCTTCGAAGGCACCTCGGCCGAGTTGCACGCGCAACCGCATCTGCTCGAGCACTACCTGGGCGTCTGAGGCCGACGAGCTCGGCGTCTGACGCCAGCTCGACGTCGGTGGACCGCCGACGCGGCACCGACGATTACCTTCTGGTCCGTATGTAGGTTCCGGCCTACGCCGCTTGGTCGGTGCTTCCTTCATCGCGGCATCCGGCCCAAATCCAGAATGGCCCGTCTAGAACGACGAAGGCCATGAAGCCCCACCTACAGCAAGAGGAGAAAAGCACCCCGTCCACCCCGCGACCGGATCCCATGGTCGGGCGCCGGGCGAGCCATCACCATCGGCAGTTCGAGGTGATGGGCGCCCACTGCACCGACAAGGGCGCGTGGTTCACCGTCTGGGCACCGAACGCCCGCAGCGTGGGCGTGATCGGCAGCTTCAACCACTGGAACTGCCAGCTCCTGCAGCGCGTCGACGACGGCAGCGGCCGCTGGGCCGGTTTCGTCGAAGGCGTGCGGCCGGGCGACTGCTACAAGTACCGCGTCCAGAACCCCTGGGGCCACTGGATGGACAAGGCGGACCCGTACGCCTTCCGCATGGAGCACCCGCCCGGCACCGCCTCGCAGGTGTGGGACCTGGCGTACCAGTGGGGCGACCAGGAATGGATGCAGACGCGCTGGCAGCGCCAGGGCCACCAGGCGCCGATCTCCATCTACGAGGTGCACCTCGGCTCCTGGCAGCGCGAGGAGGACGGCCGCTTCCTCAACTACCGCGAGATCGCCGCGCGTCTCGCCACGCACTGCCACAACATGGGCTTCACGCACGTGGAGCTCATGCCCGTGACGGAGCATCCCTTCTACGGCTCCTGGGGCTACCAGACCACCGGCTACTACGCGCCCACCTCGCGCTACGGCACGCCGCAGGACCTGATGGCCTTCGTCGACACGCTGCACCAGCAGGGCATCGGCGTCTTCCTCGACTGGGTGCCTTCGCACTTCCCGGCCGACCCGCACGCACTGGCGCGCTTCGACGGCACGGCGCTCTACGAGCACGAGGATCCCCGGCGCGGCTTCCACCCGGAGTGGAACAGCCTGATCTTCAACTACGGCCGCTACGAAGTCCGCGACTTCCTGATCTCCAACGCCCTGTTCTGGCTGGAGAAGTACCACTTCGACGGCCTGCGCGTGGATGCCGTGGCCTCCATGCTGTACCTCGATTACGCGCGCCGCCACGGCGAGTGGATCCCCAACCAGCATGGCGGGCGCGAGAACCACGAGGCGGTGCGCTTCCTGCAGGACCTGAACACCACGGTCTACTCGCACTTCCCCGACGCGCACATGATCGCCGAGGAGTCCACGGCCTGGCCCGCGGTGTCGCGGCCGGTGGACTGGGGCGGCCTGGGCTTCGGCATGAAGTGGAACATGGGCTGGATGAACGACACGCTGCGCTACATGTCGCGGCCGCACTTCTACCGCCACTGGCACAACGACGACATCCGGTTCTCGATGGTCTATGCCTTCCACGAGAACTTCATCCTGCCGCTGTCGCACGACGAGGTCGTGTACGGCAAGGGCAGCCTGATCGGCCGGCAGCCCGGCGACGAGTGGCAGCGCTTCGCCGGCCTGCGCAACCTCTATGGCTACATGTGGGCCCACCCGGGCAAGAAGCTGCTCTTCATGGGCGGCGAGTTCGGGCAGCTGGACGAGTGGCACCACGAGCGCACGCTCGACTGGCACCTGTGGGCGCGCCCCTACCACGCGGGGCTGGCGCGCTGGGTGGCCGACCTCAACGGCGCGTACCGGCGCCTGCCCGCCCTGCACTGCAACGATTTCGACGGCCGCGGCTTCAGCTGGCTGCCGTGCGAGCGCCACGAGACGACGCTCCTGACCTTCCTGCGGCGCGGCCGGTCCGAGGAGGACATGGCGGTCGTGATCTGCAACATGACCCCGGAGCCGCGGCAGGCGCTGCGCGTGGCGATGCCCGAGCCGGGGAACTGGCATGAGATTCTCAACAGCGACGCCGCCTTCTATGGCGGAAGCGGCGTCGGCAACATGGGGCGCGTGACTGCCACGGCCCATCCCGTGGCCGGCTGGCCGGCCAGCGCCCTCGTCACCGTGCCGCCCCTGGGCACCGTCATTCTCTCCAATCGCCCGCTCATCCATCAGGAAGATCCTCATGCCCGCCAATAGGAACGTACTGGCCTTTGTCATGGCAGGGGGTGAAGGCTCCCGCCTGCACCCACTGACCGCCAACCGCTGCAAGCCGGCGGTGCCCTTCAACGGCAAGCACCGCATCGTGGACTTCGTGCTGTCCAACCTGGTGAACTCGGAGATCTACTCCATCTACCTGCTGGTGCAGTACAAGTCGCAGTCGCTGATCGAGCACGTGCGGCATTCGTGGACCATGGCGCGCTTCATCCCGCAGCACTTCATCACGGTGGTGCCGCCGCAGATGCGCCACGGTCCGGCGTGGTTCCAGGGCACGGCCGACGCCGTCTACCAGAACATCCACCTGATCGAGAGCATGCAGCCCGACATCGTGGCCGTGTTCGGGGCCGACCACGTCTACCGCATGGACGTGCGGCAGATGATCGACTTCCACGTCCGCAGCAAGGCCCATGCGAGCGTGGCGACCATCCCGGTGGCGCTGGACGAGTGCGACCAGTTCGGCATCGTCCACGTCGACGACGACCATCGCATCATCGACTTCAAGGAAAAGCCGCAGACCACGCAGCCGATGCCGGGCAGCCGCACCCACGCGCTGGCCTCGATGGGCAACTACATCTTCGATGCCGACGTGCTGCTGCGGCAGCTCAAGCGCATGCACGAGAGCGGCGAGACCGACTTCGGCAAGCACATCCTGCCTTCGATGGTGAACAGCCACAAGCTGGTGGCCTACGACTTCGCCACCAACGAGATCCCCGGCACCGAGCCCTACGAGGAGCACGCCTACTGGCGCGACGTCGGCACCATCGATGCGTACTACCAGGCGCACTTCGACACCCTGGGCGCGCAGCCGCGCTTCCGCATGACCAACCGGCTGTGGCCGATCTACGCCAGCCCCGACCAGGCCGAGTCGGCGCAGATCGAGAACGCGGTGATCAACCGCTCGGTGGTGGGCTCGGGCAGCATCATCGACGGCGCCGAACTGGACCACGCGATGCTGCGCCGCTCGGTGCTGGTGGAGCCGGGTGCGCGGCTGGAACACTGCATCGTGATGGAGCGCTCGCGCATCGGCCGCGGCGCGCGGGTGCGCAACGCCATCATCGACCAGGACAACGACATCCCGGCCGACGAGCGGATCGGCTTCGACCTCGACGCCGACCGCAAGCGCTTCCCGGTCACGCCCTCGGGCATCGTGGTGGTGCCGGCGGGCGCCTATCCCTCGCGGCTGCAGTCGCCCTCGCGCCTGCGCGTGCCGCTGGACGAAGACGCGCAGTTCGGCGAGGTGGCGCAGAGGATGGAGGTGCTTGCATGACGGCGCAAGCCGTCGGCAAGTCCCGCGCGCATCGCGTCAGCAGTTTTCCGGCGCCAGCCGGGGCCCACCCCGGCGGCCCTCCCGGCCGGCCGTGGCCCCTGGGCGCCACCCTGGTCGAGGGCGGCGTCAATTTCGCCGTCCACGCCAGCGCGGCCGAGCGGGTGGAGGTGTGCCTGTTCGACGCCACCGGCCAGCACGAAGAGCGGCGCATCGCCCTGCCCGCGCGCACCGACGACGTCTGGCACGGCTTCGTGCCGGACCTGGCCGCCGGGCAGCGCTACGGCCTGCGGGTGCACGGTCCCTACGACCCGCACCACGGCTGGCGCTGCAACCCGCACAAGCTGCTGCTGGACCCGTACGCGAAGGCGCTCGACCGGCCGCTGCGCGGCGCGCCCTGGCAGTACGCCTATCCGCTCGGCCACGAGAAGCGCGACCTGCACATGGACCACGCGGACAACGCCGCGCAGGCGGCGAAGTGCATCGTGGTCGATCCGCACTTCGACTGGGGCGACGACCAGCCCCCGGCCACCCCGATCGAAGACAGCGTCTTCTACGAAGTGCACGTGCGCGGCTTCACGAAGCAGATGCCCGAGGTGCCGGAGCCGCTGCGCGGCACCTTCGCGGGGCTGGCCACCGAGCCGGCCATCGCGCACCTGAAGCGCCTGGGCGTCACCGCGGTCGAGCTGCTGCCGGTGCAGGCCTTCAACGACGAGCGGCGGCTGATCGACCTGGGCCTGGCCAACTATTGGGGCTACAACACGATCGCGTTCTTCGCCCCGGAACCGCGCTATCTTTCCGCCGGCGAGCCCGACGAGTTCCGCCGGATGGTGAAGGCGCTGCATGCCGCCGGCATCGAGGTGATCCTGGACGTGGTCTACAACCACAGCTGCGAGGGCAACCACCTGGGGCCGACGCTGTGCTTCAAGGGCATCGACAACCGCAGCTACTACCGGCTCACGGAGGACCACCGGCACTACATGGACTTCACCGGCACCGGCAATACGCTCAATGCCAGCCACCCGGCGATGCTGCGGCTGATCATGGACATCCTGCGCTACTGGGTGGAGGAAATGCACGTGGACGGCTTCCGCTTCGACCTGGCCCCGGCCCTCGCGCGCAACGGCCACGGCGGCTTCGACCACCGCGGCCCCTTCCTCTCCGCCGTCGCGCAGGACCCGGTCCTCAAGCGCGCCAAGCTGGTGGCCGAACCCTGGGACCTCGGCGACCACGGCTACCAGGTCGGCGGATTTCCGCAGGGCTGGAGCGAGTGGAACGGCCAGTACCGCGACCGCGTGCGCGACTACTGGCGCGGCACCGAAGGCAGCTTGGGCGATTTCGCCGCGGCCCTGTGCGGCTCGGCGGACGTCTACTCGCATTCGCGCCGCACGCCGCGCGCCAGCGTCAACATCATCACCGTGCACGACGGCTTCACGCTGCAGGATCTGGTGAGCTACAACGACAAGCACAACGAGGCCAACGCCGAAGACAACCGCGACGGCGAGAGCCACAACCGCAGCTGGAACTGCGGCGCCGAAGGGCCGACGGACGATCCCGAAGTGCTCGCGCTGCGCGAGCGGCAGAAGCGCAACTTCCTCGCCACGCTGCTGGCATCGCGCGGCGTGCCGCTGCTGCTGGGAGGCGACGAGATGAGCCGCACCCAGGGCGGCAACAACAACGCCTATTGCCAGGACAACCCCGTGAGCTGGTTCGACTGGAGCGAGGCGCGGCGGCAGGATCCGCTGATCGATTTCACGGCGGCCATGATCCGCCTGCGGCGCGAGCTGCCCGTGCTGCGCCAGCCGGCGTGGCTCAGTGGCCGGCCCGACCGCGAGCACCGGCGCGACGTGGTGTGGTACAGCGTCTGGGGCATCGAGATGAGCGGCGAGGAATGGACCAATCCGGCCGTGCGCTGCATCGCCGCCATCCTGGACGCCCGCTTCGCGCCGCCGGCCGAGGACGGCACGCGCTGTTCCGTGCTGCTGGCGTTCAACGCCACCGGCGAGGACGTGACCTTCACGGTGCCCGAGGCCGTGGGGCACGCAGGCGATTGGGCCCTGCGCGTCTACACCGCCGAAGGGCTGTTCACGAACGAGAATGCGCGGCGCTTCCGCGCCGAGGACAAACTGGAGCTGCTGGCGCATTCCATGGCCCTGCTCACCCAGCCGGTGGAGGACTGATCTTGCGCTGCCGACACGAGATGCCGTTCGGCGCCCGCCTGGACGCGCGCGGCGTCACCTTCCGTCTCTGGGCCCCGGCGGCGACGCGCGCCGACGTGGCCCTGGCCCGCGGCAGCGCGCCGCCCGAGATCCATCCGGCCGAGGCCGATGCCGACGGCTGGTGGGAATGCCATGTGCCGCACGCCACCGCCGGCACGCTCTACCGCTGGCGCATCGACGGCGGCCAGCTGGTGCCCGATCCGGCCTCGCGCCAGAACCCCGAAGGACCGCACGGCCCGAGCTGCGTGGTGGACCCGAAGCAGTTCGAATGGGACGGCGGCTGGACCGGCCGGCCCTGGAACGAGACGGTGCTCTACGAGCTGCACGTCGGCAGCTTCACGCCGGAAGGAACGTTCGCCGCGGCCGCCGAGCGCCTGCGGCACCTGGCCGACACCGGCATCACGGCGGTGGAACTGATGCCGGTCGCCAACTTCGGCGGCCGCTTCGGCTGGGGCTACGACGGCGTGCTGCCCTTCGCCCCGCACGACGCCTACGGCACGCCCAACGAACTGAAGCACTTCGTGCAGCAGGCGCACCGGCTCGGGCTGATGGTGTTCCTGGACGTGGTCTACAACCACTTCGGGCCGGACGGCAACTACCTCTCGCTCTATGCACCGGGTTTCTTCTCGAAGACCAAGACCAGCCCCTGGGGCGCGGCGATCAACTTCGACGGCCCCGACAGCGGCCCGGTGCGCGAGTTCTTCATCCACAACGCGCTCTACTGGGTGCAGGAGTTCCGCATCGACGGCCTGCGCCTGGATGCCGTCCACGCCATTCACGACGAGGGCAGCGAGGTGCACGTGCTGGAGGAGCTCTCCGAGCGGGTGCGCCGGGCCACGCAGGGCCGCCACGTGCACCTGGTGCTGGAGAACGAGGACAACGGCCACGCGCTGCTGGCGCCGGCGCCGCAGCCGGGCCGCTACGACGGCCAGTGGAACGACGACTTCCACCACGTGCTGCACGTGGCGCTGACCGGCGAGACGCAGCGCTACTACCACGACTACGGCGATGCGCCCATGGACCTGCTGGAGCGCTGCCTCACGCACGGCATGCTCTTCGAGGGCTCGAAGCGCAAGGAAGGCGGGGCGCGCCTGCAGGTGGAAAGCGTGCCGCCGCAGCCGCTGACCACGCTGGTCAACTTCGCGCACAACCACGACCAGGTGGGCAACCGCGCGCGCGGCGAGCGGCTCGGGCAGTTGATTCCGCCCGAGGCCTCGGCCCTGCCGACGCTGCTGGCGCTGCTCACGCCCGCGATCCCGATGCTGTTCTTCGGCGAGGAGTGGGGCGCGTCCGAACCCTTCCTCTATTTCGCCGACTGGGAGGGCGAGTTGCGCCGCGCGGTGCAGGAGGGACGCAAGCGCGAGTTCGGCCACGGCAACGCCGCCGACCTGCCCGATCCCTGCAGCAGCGCGACCTTCGACGCCAGCCGCCCCGATCCGGCACAGGCGCGCGCGCCGCGCGGACGCGAGCGGCTGGAACTGGTGCGCGCGGCGCTGGCGGCACGCCGCAAGTGCATCACGCCGCGCCAGCATCTCCTGCTCACCGGCCAGCATACGGCGCAGCGCATCGGCGAGCGCGGGCTCGCCGTGCAGTGGCGCTACAGCGATGGCCGCATGCTGGCGCTGGAACTGAACCTCGGGCCGGAGACGCTGCAGGTCGAGCCGCAGCACCTCGGCCCGGTGGAGGCGCAACTCGTGTTCGCCCATCGCTGCCCCGCCGACACGCCGCGCGGCACCTGGCCGGCCTGGTCGGCCCGCTGGACGCTGGGGGAGGAAATCACGATATGAGCTCCGTCGCGGAGGCGGAACCCACGTCCCTGGCCGAACGCGCGCGGCGTCTCGGCGTCGCCGACCGCTACCACGGCTTCTGGGGCAAGGAGGAAATCGTTCCGGAGGCCGTGCTGCAGCGCGCCGTCGACGCGATGACGGGAGACGGCCGCCCCGGCGCGACGCAGCACCTCGGACTGCCCTTCGTGCACGTGGCGCGCGAGGGCGAGCGCATCGAGCTGCGCTGGACCAGCCACGACAACACCGCCGCGCGCTGGCGGCTCGCGCCGGAGGACGGCGGCGCCGAGATCGCCGGCGGCGAGCTGCAGCGCAGCTTCCAGCAGGCGGCGATCGCGCTGCCCGCGAACCTCGCCCCCGGCTACTACCGCCTCGCACTCGATGGCGCGCCGGCGCAGGAGCATTGCCGCGTGGTCGTCGCGCCGCGCGCCTGCCACGTCGCGCCCGGGCTGCAGCAGGGCGAGCGCTGGTGGGGCTGCACGATCCAGCTCTATGCCTTGCGCTCCTCGCGCAACTGGGGCATCGGCGACTTCGGCGACCTGCGGCGGCTGTGCGACGCGGCGGCGCACCAGGGCGCCTCCTTCATCGGCCTGAGCCCGCTGCACGCCCTCTTCCCGCACAACCCCGCGGCGGCCAGCCCCTACAGCCCCTCCAGCCGCAAGGCGCTCAACCCGATCTACCTCGACGTGCAGGCGCTGGTGGACCTGAGCGGCTGCGACGAGGCGCTGCAGAAGGTGCAGTCCGAGGCCTTCCAGGAGCGGCTGCGCGCGCTGCGCGAACCGGAGCTGGTGGACTATCCCGGCGTAGCGGCGGCGAAGGAGGAGATCCTGCGCATCCTGTGGCGCCATTTCGAGCGCAACGAGCTGGACAAGGACCGCTCGCGCGGCGCGCACTTCCTCTCCTACATGCGCGAGCGCGACGAGACCATCGGCCGCCACGCCCTGTTCGAGGCGCTGCAGGCGCACCTGCACGCGCAGGATGCGAACGTCTGGGGCTGGCCGGCCTGGCCCGAGGCGTACCGCGATCCGCAGGGCAGCGCGGTGCGCGCGTTCGCGCAGGAACACGCGTCCGACGTGCGCTACCGCTTCTGGCTGCAGTGGCTGGCCGAAGTGCAGCTCGAGTCCTGCCAGCGCTACGCGCGCACCCGCTGCATGGGCATCGGCCTGTACTGCGACCTCGCCGTGGGCGTGAACGGCGGCGGCGCCGAGACCTGGGTCGAGCACCAGATGTTCGCGCTCGGCATGCACGCCGGCGCGCCGCCCGATCCGCTCGCGCCCGGGGGGCAGGACTGGGGCCTGCCGCCCTGGAGCCCGCAGCGCCTGCAGCAGGGCCGCTTGCAGCCCTTCATCGACACCCTGCGCGCCAACATGCGCCACTGCGGCGCGCTGCGGCTGGACCACGTGATGGCGCTGATGCGCCTGTTCTGGACCGGCCCGGATGGCGGCACCTACGTGGACTACCCGCTGGAGGACCTGATGGGCGTGCTGGCCCTGGAGAGCCGGCGCCACCAGTGCATGGTGATCGGCGAGGACCTGGGCAACGTGGCGCCGCGCATGCGCGAGCACATGCGCGAGGGCAACCTGCTGTCGTACAAGCCGCTGCTGTTCGAGCGCGAGGAGGACGGCGGCTTCCGCCGGCCCGCGCAGTGGCAGCCCAAGGCGCTGGCCGTGGTCAGCACGCACGACCTGCCGACGCTGCGCGGCTTCTGGCTGGGCGAGGACATCGAGCTGTCGGCGAAGCTGGGCCTGTACCCGCAGGAATCCGCCCACGAGCAGCAGGTGCTCGCGCGCGCGCAGGACCGCGCCCGCCTGCTGCTCGCCCTGCAGCACGAGGCGCTGCTGCCGCCCGGCAGCTCGGTGCAGCCGACCTCCATGCCGGATGCCTCGCAGGCCTTCGTCGATGCGGTGTACGGCTTCCTCGCCCGCACGCCCTGCTGGCTGGTGGGCGTGCAGCTGGAAGACGTGACGGGGCAACTGCTGCAGGTGAACGTGCCGGGCACCACCGAGGACCGCTTCCCCAACTGGCGGCGCAAGCTGGCCGTGAGCGTCGAGGCGCTGGGCAGCGATGCGCGCTGGGCCTCGCTGGCGGCGGTGCTGCGCGCCGAGCGCAGCGGCCCGCGCCCGCTGGAGGCGGCGCCGCTGCAGCTGCCCGCGCTGGAGACGGCCAGCATTCCGTGCGGCACCTACCGCGTGCAGTTCCACAAGGGCTGCACCTTCGAGGACATCACGCAGGCCATTCCCTACCTCAAGGCGCTGGGCGTGAGCCATCTCTACAGCTCGCCCTACCTGCGGGCACGCCCGGGCAGCACGCACGGCTACGACATCGTCGACCACGGCGAACTCAATCCCGAGGTCGGCGACGAGCGCGCCCATGCGCGCCTGTGCCAGGCGCTGCGGCGCAGCGGCATGGGCCAGGTGCTGGACATCGTGCCCAACCACATGGGCGTGCTGGAAGCCGACAACGCCTGGTGGCTGGACGTGCTGGAACACGGCCGCGCCTCGCCGCACGCCGACACCTTCGACATCGAATGGAAGCCGGCCCAGCCCGAGATGGCCGGCCGGGTGCTGCTGCCGGTGCTGGGCGACCACTTCGGCAAGGTGCTGGAGGCCGGCGAGATCCAGCTGCACTTCGAGCCGGAGCACGGCGAGTTCGGCCTGCGCTACTGGGCCCACCGCTTCCCGATCGACCCGCGCAGCTATCCCGCGATCTTCGCCGCCCTGCCCGCGCCGCCGGCGCGCGACGACAGCGAAGGCGACAGCCACGCCGTGGTGGCGGCGCTGCTCGATTCCTTCGGCCGCCTGCCCGAGCGCGACGATCCGGACCCGGAAACGCGGCGCACGCGGGTGCGCGACGCCGGCGTCTACAAGCGCCAGCTCGCGCGGCTCGCGTCGCGCCACGAATGGCTGGCCCGCTGGATCGAGGCCTGCGTGCAGCGCCTGAACGGCCAGGCCGGCGAGCCGGCCAGCTTCGACGCGCTGGAGCAGCTGATCGCGGCCCAGGCCTACCGGCTGGCCGACTGGCGGGTGGCGAGCGACGACGTCAACTACCGCCGCTTCTTCGACGTCAACACGCTGGCGGCGCTGCGCATGGAGCGGCCCGAGGTGTTCGATGCCACCCACCGCAAGGTGCTGCACTGGCTGCAGGACGGCCTGCTCTCCGGCCTGCGCATCGACCACCCGGACGGCCTGTCGGACCCGCAGGCCTATTTCGAGCAGCTGCAGGCCCGCTACGCCGCCCAGGCCGAAGTCGGCGGCCATCCGCCCCGCGCCCTGTACCTGGCGGTGGAGAAGATCCTGGCCGAACACGAGTCGCTGCCGGAGAGCTGGCCGGTGCACGGCGACACCGGCTACCGCTTCGGCGCGCTGGTCAACGGCCTGTTCGTCGACTCGCGCCACGAGAACGCGATCCTTGCGGCCTACCAGGCCTTCACCGGCCAGGAGACCGAGTTCGACGAAGTCCTGTACCAGTGCAAGAAGCTGATCATCGAGACCTCGCTGTACTCGGAACTGAACTGGCTCGCCCACACGCTGCATCGCCTGACGCGCGGCAACCGCCGGCGCTGCGACTTCACCCGCAACCGCCTGCGCTGGGCGATGGCGGAAGTCGCGGCCGCCTTCCCGGTCTATCGCACCTACCTGCGGGTGGACGAAGCGCCCAGCGAGATGGACCGGCGCCACCTGGACTGGGCCATCGCCGCCGCCCAGCGCCGCCTGGGCGCCTCGGAGGCGACGGTGCTGGAGCACCTGCGCGAGGTGCTGCTGGGCGAAGGCGAAGCGGTGAACCTGCCGCGCGACGAGCGCCAGCGCTTCCTGGCCCGCTGGCAGCAGTTCACCGCGCCGGTGACGGCCAAGGCGATGGAGGACACGGCCTTCTACCGCTACGTGCCGCTGCTGTCACTCAACGAGGTGGGCGGCGAGCCGCGCAGCTTCGGCGTCTCGATTTCCGCCTTCCACTTCGCCAACCAGAAGCGGCAGCGCGACCGGCCGCACTGTCTGCTGGGCACCTCCACGCACGACAGCAAGCGCGGCGAGGACCTGCGCGCGCGCATCAACGTGCTCTCGGAGATCCCGGCGCAATGGGAAGACTGCGTGCTGCGCCTGTCGAACTGGGCGCAGCTGTTCGTCACGCGCACGCCCAAGGGCAACTGGCCCTCCACCAACGACATCTGGCTGTTGTTCCAGACGCTCGCGGGTCTGTGGCCAGCGCAGCCGCCGGACGAAGCCGCACGCGAGGACCTGCGCCAGCGCGTGCAGGCGACCATGCAGAAGTCGGTGCGCGAGGCCAAGCTGCACACCACCTGGCTCTGCCCGGACCAAGGCTACGAGGCCGCGGTGGAACGCTACGTGGACGGCGTGCTGCGCGCCGGCGCCAATCCCTTCGCCGACGAACTGCAGAAGTTCACCCAGCGCATCGCGCCCTTCGGCTTCCGCAACAGCCTGGCGCAGCTGGCGCTCAAGTTCACCTGCCCCGGCGTGCCGGACGTGTACCAGGGCTGCGAGCAGTGGAACTTCAGCCTGGTCGATCCCGACAACCGCCGGCCGGTGGACTATCCGGCGCTGGCGAAATCGCTGGAAGGCATCGAGGCCCTGTACCGCGAAGGCTGGCCATCGGAGGCGCACTGGCAGGCGCTCCACGCCGGCGCCGCCGACGGCCGCATCAAGCAGCTCGTGACGTGGCGTCTGCTGGCGCTGCGGCGCGAACGCAGCAAGCTGTTCCGCCAGGGCAGCTACGTGCAGCTCGCGGTCGAAGGGCCGGTGGAGCAACATGCGCTGGCCTTCGCCCGCGTCTGCGACGGCCACGCGGTGCTGGTGCTGGTGGCGCGCCTGACCTGCACGCTCTGCCACGGCGACGACGCCGACTGGTCGCCGGCGCTCTGGCGAGGCACGCTGCTGCGGGTGGGCAGCGAAGGCGGCCTGCGGCGCTTCCGCCGCTGGCGCAACTGGCTCACGGGGGCGGAGTGCGCCCCGGCCGGCGAGGAGGAAGCCACCGTGCCCCTGCCGGAGCTGTTCGGCGGTGCGGGCGGGCTGCCGTTCGCGGTGCTGGTGGCCGATGCGGAGGAAGCGGCATGAAGATCCTGTTCGCCACGCCCGAGTGCGCGCCCTACGTCAAGACCGGCGGGCTCGGCGATGTCAGCGCCGCTCTGCCGGCGATGCTGGCGCAGCTGGGGCACGACGTGCACCTGCTGATGCCCGCCTACCGCGGCATGAAGGTGAGCGGCGAGATCGGCGACGGCGTGGACCTGCCGGCCTACAGCCACTGGCCGGCGGCGCAGCTGGTGCCGGTGAAGGTGGACACCGGCGTCACCCTGCTGCTGCTGACGTGCCCGGCGCTCTACCAGCGCCCGGGCGGTCCCTACGTCGATGCCAGTGGCCGCGACTATTTCGACAACGCGATGCGCTTCGGGCTCCTGGCCCGGGTGGCATCGCAGTTGGGGACCGTGCATTCGCCGCTGCGCGGCTGGCGCGCCGACGTCGTGCACGCCAACGACTGGCCCTGCGGCCTGGCGCCGCTGTACCTGGCGCAGACGCGCATGATCGCGCCGCACGAGCCGACGGCCGCCAGCATCCTCACGATCCACAACCTCGCGTTCCAGGGCGTGTTCCCCATGGGCGAAGCCGACGCGCTGGGCATCCCGCATCACTGGCGCGGCATCGAGGGGGTGGAGTTCTGGGGCGACCTGTCGATGCTGAAGGCCGGCATCCAGTTCGCCGACGCGATCACCACCGTGAGCCCGAGTTACGCGCGCGAGATCCAGACCGAGGAACACGGCGCCGGCTTCGACGGCATCCTGCGCGCGCGCGCCTCGCGCCTGCGCGGCATCCTCAACGGCATCGACCGCAGGCTGTGGGACCCGGCGCAGGACAAGCTGCTGCCGCAGCGCTTCACTCGCGAGGACCTGAAGGGCAAGGCGGAGTGCAAGTCCATCCTGCAGCAGCGCGTGCACCTTGCCGTGGACAAGTCCGCGCCGCTCTTCGCGGTGGTGAGCCGGCTCACGGCGCAGAAGGGCATCGACATCGTGCTCGATGCGCTGCCGGCGCTGGTGCGCGCGGGCGGGCAGTTGGTGGTGCTGGGCCAGGGGGTGCCGGAGTTGCAGGAGGCGCTGACCGCCGCCGCGCGCCAGCATCCGAAGCAGGTGGCGGTGACGCTCGGCTTCGACGAGGCGCTGGCGCACCTGATCGAGGCCGGCGCCGATGCCTTCCTGATGCCTTCGCGTTTCGAGCCCTGCGGCCTCAACCAGATGTACAGCCAGGCCTACGGCACGCCGCCGATCGTGGCGCCGGTGGGCGGCCTGCTCGACTCGGTGACCGACGCCACGGCGGACCCGCAGCGCGGCACCGGCTTCGTCATGCCGTCCTGCGACGCCGCCGGCCTGCAGGACGCGCTGGGACGCGCGCTGGCGGCGTGGAAGCAGCCGCAGCAATGGCGCCGCATCCAGTCCAATGGCATGGCACGCGAGTTCGGCTGGGAAGACAGCGCGCTGCAGTACCTGGATGTGTACCAGGCGGCGGGGGTGGTGGTGGATGGCGGAAAGGCGAGCGAGCTTGCAGCGCGATAAGGCGCATGCGACGATGCGGGCGGTTTT
>NZ_DASSVG010000129.1:0-3420 GCF_035706265.1 Ramlibacter sp.
ATCCGCTACGAGGGCTACGGCATCGGCGGCGCGGCCATCATCGTCGACACCATGACGGACAACAAGGTCCGCACCGTGGCGGAGGTGCGCCACACCTTCAGCAAGCACGGCGGCAACATGGGCACGGAAGGCTCGGTGGCCTTCCAGTTCAAGCACTGCGGCCAGCTGATCTTCGCCCCCGGCACCAGCGAGGACAAGGTGATGGAGGTGGCGCTGGAAGCCGGCGCCGACGACGTGATCGCGGACGACGACGGCGCCATCGAGGTGCTGACGGCGTCCGGCGAGTTCGAGAAGGTCCGCAATGCCCTCGAGGCCGCGGGCCTGAAGCCCGAAGTCGCGGAAGTGACCATGCGGCCGGAGAACACGATCGAGCTCACGGGCGAGGATGCCGCGCGCATGCAGAAGCTGGTCGACCTGCTGGAAGACCTCGACGACGTGCAGGCCGTCTACCACAACGCGGAAATCGAGGAACAATGAGCCCCCACGCTCCGCACTACGTGTCGTCGCTGCCCCCCGCGGGGGCGGTCGCCCTCCTAGCGGCGGCCCGTCGGAGGGCGAAGTGAAAGTCCTGGTCATCGGCGGCGGCGGCCGCGAGCACGCGCTGGCCTGGAAGCTGGCGCAGTCGCCCAAGGTGCAGGCGGTCTACGTTGCGCCCGGCAACGGCGGCACCGCGCTCGATCCGCGGCTGGAGAACGTCGCGATCGCGGACCTGCGGCAACTGCGTGACTGGGCGCTGAAGGAGAAGATCGCGCTCACCGTGGTCGGCCCCGAGGCCCCGCTGGCGGCCGGCGTGGTGGACGACTTCCGCACCCATGGGCTGCGCATCTTCGGGCCGACGCAGGCGGCCGCGCAGCTCGAAAGCTCCAAGGCCTTCGCCAAGGCCTTCATGGCGCGCCACCGGATCCCCACCGCGGAGTACGAGGCGTTCACCGATGCGGCCCAGGCCCATGCCTACGTCGACCGCAAGGGCGCCCCGATCGTCGTCAAGGCCGACGGCCTGGCCGCAGGCAAGGGCGTGGTCGTCGCCATGACGGCCGCCGAGGCGCACGAGGCGATCGACTTCATGCTCCTGGACGACAAGCTGGGCGTGTCGCACAACGCCGGTGGCGCCCGGGTGGTGATCGAGGAATTCCTGCAGGGCGAGGAAGCGAGCTTCATCGTGCTGTGCGACGGCCGCAACACGGTGCCGCTGGCCACCAGCCAGGACCACAAGCGCCTGCGCGACGGCGACCAGGGCCCCAACACCGGCGGCATGGGCGCCTATTCGCCGGCCCCGGTGGTCACCCCCGCCGTGCATGCGCGCGCCATGCGCGAGATCATCCTGCCCACCCTGCGCGGCATGGAAAAGGACGGCATCCCCTACACCGGCTTCCTCTACGCGGGCCTGATGATCGACGCCAAGGGCCAGCCCAAGACGCTGGAATTCAACTGCCGCATGGGCGACCCGGAGACGCAGCCGATCATGATGCGGCTGAAGTCGGACCTGTTCGACGTGATGATGGCCGCCACGGGCGGCACGCTCGACCAGGTCGAGCTCGAATGGGACCGGCGCACTGCGCTCGGCGTGGTGATGGCCGCCCACGGCTATCCGATGGATCCCCGCAAGGGCGACACGATCCGCGGCCTGCCCAAGGAGGCGGAGGACGCGATGGTGTTCCACGCCGGCACTGCGGCCCAGGGCAACGCCACCGTCACCTCGGGCGGCCGGGTGCTGTGCGTCACGGCGCTGGCCGATTCGGTCAAGGCGGCGCAGCAGCGCGCCTACGAGGTCGTGCGCGGCATCCAGTTCGACGGCGCCCAGTACCGCCGCGACATCGGCCACCGGGCCGTGAAAGGCTAAGACATTGAGCCCCCACGCTCGTTCACTTCGTGTAACTCGCTGCCCCCCGAGGGGGCCGTCAGCGCCCTTCGGGCGGCCGGGCGGGCGCTGATGGAAGCTCACATCACCGCCGTGCGCACCTGGCTCACGGGCCTGCAGCAGCGCATCACGCACGCCATCACCGAGATCGACGGCCAGGCCTTCCGCGCCGACGCGTGGAAGAAGGAGCCGGGCGAGAAGCTGCAGGGCGAAGGCGTGACCATGATCCTGGAGCAGGGCGGGGTGTTCGAGCGCGCGGGCGTGGGCTTCTCGCACGTGCGCGGCCCGCAGCTGCCGCCTTCGGCCACGCAGCACCGGCCGGAGCTGGTGGGCGCCTCGTTCGAGGCCATGGGCGTCTCGCTGGTGTTCCATCCGCGCAATCCGTACGCGCCCACGGTGCACATGAACGTGCGCATGCTGGCCGCGCTGCCCGCGAATACGCCGCCGGTGTACTGGTTCGGCGGCGGCATGGACCTGACGCCCTACTACGGCTTCGAGGAGGACGCGGTGCACTTCCACCGGGTCTGCCGCGACAGCCTGGCGCCCTTCGGCGAGGACAAGTACCCGCGCTTCAAGACCTGGTGCGACGAGTACTTCTTCAACCGCCACCGCAACGAGCCGCGCGGCATCGGCGGCATCTTCTTCGACGATTTCTTCGAGGACGGCTTCGAGCGCAGCTTCGGCCTGGCGCAGTCCGTCGGCGACCGGTTCCTGGACGCCTACCTGCCGGTGCTGCAGCGGCGCAAGGACACGCCCTGGGGCGAGCGCGAGCGCGCGTGGCAACTGCTGCGCCGCGGCCGCTACGTCGAATTCAACCTGGTGTGGGACCGCGGCACGCACTTCGGCCTGCAGTCGGGCGGCCGGGCCGAATCCATCCTCATGTCGATGCCACCGCTGGTGAGCTGGGCCTACCAGGCGCAGCCCGAGCCCGGCTCGCGCGAGGACGAACTGCTGCGGCACTTCCTGGTGCGCAGGGACTGGGTTTGAGTTCCACCCCACGCCGGGTCGGCATGTTCGGCGGCGCCTTCGACCCGCCGCACCGGGCCCACGTCGCGCTGGCGCGCGCGGCCGTGCAGCAGCTCGGGCTGGACCGCCTGCATGTGCTGCCCACCGGTAATGCCTGGCACAAGACGCGTACCCTTTCGCCGGCCGAGGACAGGCTGGCCATGACGCGGCTGGCCTTTGCCGCGCTGCCGGCGGCGCAGGTGGACGAGCGCGAACTGCGGCGCACCGGCGCGACCTACAGCGTCGACACGCTGCGCGAGCTGCAGGCCGAGTATCCCGGCGCGCAGCTCTACCTGCTGATGGGCGAGGACCAGGCCGCGAGCTTCACGGGCTGGCATGCCTGGCAGGAGATCGCCGCGCTGGCCGTGCTCGCCGTGGCGGGCCGGGGCACGGGCGAGGGCCTGGCCCGGCTGCGCGCGCTGCCGGGCGTGCGCGTCGAGCTGCTGCAGCTGCCGCAGATGCCCGAGAGCGCCACGGACATCCGTGCGCGGCTGACAGGCAGGCAGGACATCGGCGAGCTGCTGGACCCAGCGGTCGCCGGTTATATTGAATCCCAT
>NZ_DASSVG010000130.1:0-2957 GCF_035706265.1 Ramlibacter sp.
GGTGGCGACGTTCCAGCCGAACTTCACCTCGCCGCCCAGGGCGCCCTTGTCGTCCTGGGGCTTGTAGGCGAACTCCACGTCCTTGTAGCTGCAGTGCACGTTCTCGACCACCTCGCCGTCGCCGTTGCTGCCCGGCGCGACGCTGGTGATGAACACTTCCTTCATGGCGACCGTCAGGTAGTCCTGCTGCCCGTCGCCGGCCTTGCGCACGGTGAGCTTCGCGGTCGGGAAGTGCTTGCCGGCCACGCAGTGCTTGGCCAGCACCGGCGAGGCCTTGTCGTAGCGGTGCACGAACTCGAAGTCGCCCGGGACCGCCTTGCCCTTGCCGGAGCCGCCGCCCATGGCGGAGCCGGAGGACTGCTGCACGCCCCAGTTCCAGGAGATCACGTCGATCTCGCCCTTGGGCTTGACCGACTCGCCGTCGATGCCGTCGAACTTGATGGTCACGTCGCTGCTCATGGAAACGCTCCTTGTGGGGGTGGAAAAGCCTTCAGGCCGCCTTGGCCGACGGCAGCTTGGAAACGAGCCGCAGCGACACCGTCAGGCCCTCGAGCTGGTAGTGCGGCCGCAGGAAGAACTTCGAGGTGTAGTAGCCCGGGTTGCCCGGGACTTCCTCCACCACCACCTCGGCGGCCGCCACCGGCTTCTGTGCCTTGATGGTCTGCGAGGAGTTGGCCGGGTCGCCGTCCACGTAGTTCATGATCCACTTGTTCAGGAACTTGGACATGTCCTCGCGCTCGCGGAAGGAGCCGATCTTGTCGCGCACCATGCACTTCAGGTAGTGGGCGAAGCGGCAGCAGGCGAACAGGTAGGGCAACCGCGCCGCCAGGTTGGCGTTGGCCGTGGCGTCGGGGTCGTCGTATTCGGCCGGCTTCTGCAGCGACTGCGCGCCGATGAAGGCGGCGAAGTCCGAGTTCTTCCGGTGCAGCAGCGGCATGAAGCCGTTCTTGGCCAGTTCGGCCTCGCGCCGGTCGCTGATGGCGATCTCGGTCGGACACTTCATGGCCACGCCACCTTCGTCCGTCGGGAAGGTGTGCGTGGGCAGGCCTTCCACCGCGCCGCCGGACTCCACGCCGCGGATGCAGGAGCACCAGCCATACAGCTTGAACGAGCGGTTGATGTTCACCGCCATCGCGTAGGCCGAGTTGGCCCACGTATAGGAGCCGTGCTCTCCGCCCGAGGTCTGTTCCTCGAAGTCGAATTCCTCCACCGGGTTGGTCTTGGCGCCGTAGGGCAGGCGGGCCAGGAAGCGCGGCATGGCCAGGCCGACGTAGCGTGCGTCTTCCGAGGCACGCAGCGAGCGCCAGGCCGCGTATTCCGGGGTGGTGAAGATCTTCGTCAGGTCGCGCGGATTGGCCAGTTCCTGCCACGACCCCATCTGCATCAGCGCGGGGCTGGCGGCGGCGATGAAGGGCGTGTGCGCCGAGGCCGCCACCTTGCTCATCTCGCCCAGCAGCTCCACGTCCGGCGGGCTGTGGTCGAAGTAGTAGTCGCCCACCAGGCAGCCGAAGGGCTCGCCGCCGAACTGCCCGTATTCCTCCTCGTAGACCTTCTTGAACAGCGGGCTCTGGTCCCAGGCCGTGCCCTTGTAGCGCTTCAGCGTCTTGCCAAGCTCCTGCTTGGTCATGTTCATGACGCGGATCTTCAGCATCTCGTCGGTCTCGGTGTTGTTCACGAGATAGTGCAGGCCGCGCCACGCGCTCTCCATCTGCTGGAAGTCGGCGTGGTGCAGGATCGCGTTGACCTGCGTCGAGATGCGCTTGTCGAGCTCGGCGATCATCGCCTCGATCGACACCATCACGTCGCTGCCGATCAGCGCCGTGTTCACCAGCGCCTGCTGCGCCAGCGTGAGCACGGCCTGTTCGACGGCGCTCTTGGCGTCGTCGGACTTGGGCTTGAACTCGCGGTTCAGGAGCGCCGCGAACTCGCCGCCCTGGAACTCGATGCCCTGCAGCGCGGAGGCCTGCGCTTCGGTGGTGGTTTCGGCCATGGCAGTGCTCCCCTCAGGCGTTGGTGGAAGAGTCCGCGTCGGCGCCCGGCTTGCGCGCATCGGCCAGGGCCTTGAGCAGCGCCGGGTCGGTGATCACGCGCGAGATCAGCTGCTCGGCGCCCGTCTTGCCGTCCATGTAGGTGAGCAGGTTCGCGAGCTGCTGGCGCGCCTCCAGCAGCTGCCGCAGGCCCTCGACCTTGCGCGCCACGGCGGCGGGCGAGAAGTCGTCCATGCTCTCGAAGGTGATGTCCACCGCCAGGTTGCCCTCGCCCGTCAGCGTGTTGGGCACCGGGAAGGCCACGCGCGGCTTCATGGACTTCATGCGGGCGTCGAAGTTGTCGACGTCGATGTCGAGGAACTTGCGGTCGGCCACCGGCGGCAGCGGCTCCGACGGCTTGCCGGAGAGATCGGCCAGCACCCCCATCACGAACGGCAGCTGCACCTTCTTTTCCGCCCCGTACAGCTCCACGTCGTACTCGATCTGCACGCGCGGGGCCCGGTTGCGGGCGATGAACTTCTGACTGCTGGTTGCCATGGTGGGCTCCTTGCGGGTTGCGGTTCAGGCGCGGGGCGTGCCCGCGAGCTTCTCGATCTGCTCCACCCCTTCGGGCAGCAGCTCGCGCACGATGTCGATGAAGTTGCGGTTCAACAACCGCTGCGAACGGCGGATCAGCAGCGGCGCCGGGTTGCTCGGTTCGTTGCGCTCGATCCACTCGCAGGCCCGTTCGAGCGCGCGGATCACGTCCTCGCGGCTGGCGAGCGGGCCCACGGCGGCCTGCACCGCGATGGCGGCGGGCGTGGCGACAATGGCGGGCACCTGCGCGCTGAGGGCGGGGGCGCCGCCGGCGCGCCGGCCGGCTTCGGCGACGCACTGCAGCAGCTTCTTGAGCGGCGCGAAGTCGAGCCCCTGCGCGGAGGCGAGGCGGCGGTCCAGCCCCTCGGCGATGGCCTGCACGGCGGCCAGGCC
>NZ_DASSVG010000131.1:0-2953 GCF_035706265.1 Ramlibacter sp.
CAGGGTCTCCTGGCACTGCTGCACGCCGCAGGACACCGCGATCACCTCGGTGGCGACGCCCTTCTCCTTCAGCCGCACCGCCTCTTCCACGGCGATCTCGTCGAAGGGGTTCATGCTCATCTTCACGTTGGCGATGTCCACACCGCTGCCGTCCGACTTGACTCGGACTTTGACGTTGTAGTCCACCACCCGCTTGACCGGGACCAGGACCTTCATCTGGGCACTCCTAGGGTTTCTGTGGGGGGAATTGACGTTGACGTAAACGGAATTCTATGCGGCCCGCCGGGCCGCCTTCCGCTGCGCATCGTGCCACGCGGGTCAGGGGCAAAATAGAACGACCGTTCGATTCCGGCATTATAGGCGCCGGCCACCCCTGCGCCCCCCTCGCGGAGCGGGGGAACCCTTGCGGGTTATTCAGGACCGGAGGCCTTAGGGCGGAGTCTTAAAGTCCCACGGACCCCAAGAAAAGGAGTTCGTTGGATGAACAAGCCGTGCCTGCTCTCCCTGGCCGCCCTGGGCGCGCTCGCCGCCAGCCTGCCCGCCGGCGCCCAGACCGTGCTGACCGCCTCCAGCTGGGTGCCGCCCACCCACGCGCTCAGCGTCGCGCAGAAGGAATGGTGCGACCTGGTCGCGAAGAACAGTGCCGGCAAGGTCAAGTGCAACATCCTGCCGCGCGCGGTGGCCAACCCGCCCGGCACCTACGACGCAGTGAAGAACGGCCTCGCCGACGTCTCCTTCACCGTGCACGGCTACACCCCCGGCCGCTTCGTCCTGACGCAGATGGCCGAATTCCCCTTCCTGGGTGACGCGGCGGAGCCGCTGTCGGTGGCCTTCAACCGGGTCGCGATGAAGCACCCGCAGTTCGCCCAGGAGCACCAGGGCGTGCACGTGCTGGCCTACTTCACGCACGGCCCCGGCATCATCTTCAACACCAAGCACCCGGTGACCAAGCTGGAGGACCTGCAGGGCCTCAAGTGGCGCGTCGGCGGCGGCATGGTCAACGAGATCTCCAAGGCGCTGGGCATGAACGTCACGCTCAAGCCCGCCACCGATTCGTACGAGCTGCTGTCGGGCGGCGTGATGGACGGCACGCTGTTCCCCTCCGAATCGATCGAGTCGTTCAAGATCGACAAGATCATCAAGTACGCCACCACCTTCCCCGGCGGCCTCTACAACACCAGCTTCGTGTTCATGATGAACCCGGCCACCTATGCCAAGCTGGGCCCGGCGGAGAAGAAGGCCGTCGACGACGCCTCCGGCGAGGTCGCCGCCCGCATCCTGGGGCGCAACTGGGACAAGGTGGACCGGCGCGCCTACGGCCTGATGCAGGCCAACAACGTGCAGGTCACCAAGGCCGACGCCAGGTTCGTCGCCGACGTGAAGGCCCGGACCTCGGCGCTCGAGCAGCGCTGGGTCAAGGAGGCCGAGGCCAAGGGCCTGAAGGACGCGGCCAAGGTGCTGGCCGAGTTCCGCGCCGAGATCGCCAAGCAGTCCAAGTAATTCCGGCCGCCATCCTGCTGCACGAGCGGCACCCGGGGGGACCCGGTGCCGCTTTCGTTTGCGAAGGCCGAGGGAACGACAACGAGTGAACAAACTGCTGGATCTGCTTTGCGGCCTGCTCTCGGGCATCGCGCTGTTCGCCATCATGGCGCTGACCTTCTTCGACGTGCTGGGGCGCAAGTTCGCCTCCAATTCCATCCCGGGCTCGCTGGAGATGACCGAGCTGCTGATGGTGGTGGTGATCTTCGGCGCGCTGCCGCTGGTGTCGCGGCGCGGCGAGCACGTGGAGTTCGATTCGCTCGATCCCTACCTGCCGCCCTGGGTGCGCCGCGCCCAGTGGCTGCTGGTGCACCTGCTGTGCGCCGCGGTGCTGCTGGCGCTGGCCTGGCTGATGTGGCGCACGGGCGGCCAGTTCGCCGAGACCGGCGAAACCACCGCGCAGCTGCAGATCCGCAAGGCACCCTTCATCTACGGCATGGGCGTGCTGTGCGGCATCACGGGCCTGGTGCACCTCTGGCTGCTGCGCTATCCCCCCACCGCCCGCGCTGAGGGCGAAGGGGCGGCGCTGTGACGGCGGCGCTGATCGGCTTCGCGGCCATCTTCCTGCTCGCGCTGGCGCGGGTGCCGCTCGCCTTCGCGATGGGGCTGGTGGGCTTCGCCGGCATCGGGCTCACGCGCGGCTGGCAGCCGGCCATGGCCAGCGCCGCGCAGGTGGTTTACGAGACCGGCTTCGCCTACACGCTGTCGGTGATCCCGCTGTTCATCCTGATGGGGAACTTCGTCGCCCGCGCCGGGCTGGCGCACGAGCTGTTCGCCGCCGCCTATGCCTTCATCGGCCACCTGCGCGGCGGCCTCGCCCACGCCACGGTGGCGGCCTGTGCCGGCTTCGGCGCCATCTGCGGCTCCTCCATCGCCACCGCCGCCACCATGAGCAAGGTGGCCTATCCCTCCATGCGCAAGCTGGGCTACAGCGACGCGCTCTCCACCGGCGTGATGGCCGCCGGCGGCACGCTGGGCATCATGATCCCGCCGTCCACCATCATGGTGATCTACGGCATCGTCACCGAGACCAGCATCGGCAAGCTGTTCGCCGCCGGCGTGATCCCGGGCCTGCTCACCGCCGCCCTGCTGATGATGGCCATCGTCCTCGTCACCTCGCGCGACCCCGAGCATGCCCCGGCCGGCGAGCGCGCCTCGTGGCGGCAGCGCTGGCGCGCGCTGCGCGGCATCTGGGGCGTGCTGGTGCTGGTGCTGGTGGTGCTGGGCGGCATCTACGGCGGCTTCTTCACGGCCACCGAAGGCGCGGGCTTCGGCGCGGCCGGCGCCTTCCTGTTCGCCTGGCTGCGGCGCATGCTCACCTGGCGCAGCCTGTTCGAGGTGCTGGTGGAATCGGCCCGCACCACGGCCATGCTGTTCACGCTGCTGATCGCGGCCACGCTGTTCGCCAACTTCG
>NZ_DASSVG010000132.1:0-10309 GCF_035706265.1 Ramlibacter sp.
GCTGGAACACGTGGGCGGCGTGCTCGATGCGGCGCGCCTGCGCGCCGTGCTGCAGAAGCTGCCGCAGGGGCTGCAGACCTGGCTGGGCGAGGGCGGCGCGTTGCTCTCCGGCGGCGAGGGGCAGCGGGTGCGCCTGGCGCGCGCCTTCCTGCAGCGCGACGTGCGGCTTGCGCTGCTGGACGAACCCTTCCGCGGCCTGGACCGCGGCCAGCGCCGCGCGCTGCTGGCCGAAGCGCGCACCTGGTGGCGGCACGCGACGCTGCTGTGCGTGACGCACGACGTCACCGAGACCCAGTCCTTCGACCGCGTGCTGGTGGTGGAAGGCGGCCGCATCGTCGAGGACGGAGCGCCGCGCGAACTGGCGCGCGAGGATTCGCGCTACCGCGCGATGCTGCAGGCCGAGGAGGAGGTGCAGTCGCAGCTGTGGCAGGACGCGGCCTGGCGCCGCATCCGGGTCGAGGATGGCGCGCTGCACGCGGGCGAAGGGGCGGCGGCATGAGCGCGCGCGAGGAGACCATCGACTTGCAGGCGCTGCTGTGGCCCGTGCCGCGCCTGGGCGAAGCGCTGGAGGAACTGGCCCGCCGTGCGCGGCTGCGCGTGGCCGCGGGCGAGGGCGCGCAGGTGCCCGCCACCCTGGCCGCCGACGGCGAGGCGGAGCAGGGCCGCTGGCTCGAATGGGCGGCGCAGCGCCTCGGGCTGGAAGCCGAAGGCCTGGACGCCGTGGCACCGGAACTCGAAGGCCTGCTGCGCGGCGCCGCGCCTGCCTTGCTGCGGGTGGAAGATCCCGCTGGCGCCGGCGCCGGCTTCCTGCTGCTGGTGAAAGCGCGCGGCGACCGCGCCCATCTGGTCGGGCCCGACCTGCGCCTGCACCGGCTTGCCATTCCCGACCTGCGGCGCGCCTTGTGCGCGCGGCTCGAGGCCCCGTACGCGCAGGAGATCGACAAGCTGTTGGCCGCCGCGGCGGTGCCGAGCCAACGGCAGGCCAGCGTGCGCTCCGCGCTGCTGCGCGAACGGCTGGCCGAACGCCAGGTGGCGTCGTGCTGGATGCTGCGCCTGGCCCCTTCGCGCGGCTTCTGGGAACAGCTCGCGCAGGAAGGCCTGCGCCAACGGATCTTCCCCATCGTTGCCGCGTTCGGCCTGTTCTACGGCCTCGAAGTGCTGTCCTGGACGCTGATCGGCAATGGCACGCTGCACGGCAACGTCGACACCGGCTGGCTCATGGCCTGGACGCTGCTGCTCGCGACCCTGGTGCCGTTGCAATGGCTCAGCGGCTGGCTCGATGCCCGCTTCGCGATCGATGCCGGCCGCATCATGAAGTCGCGCCTGCTGGCCGGGGCCTTGCGCGCCGACGTGGAGACGGTGCGGCGGCAGGGCGCGGGCGAGCTGCTCGCGCGCGTGCTGGAATCGCAGGCGCTCGAATCGCTGGCCCTCAACGGCGGCTTCGGCGTGCTGGTGGCGCTGCTCGAACTGCTGTTCGCCGCCAGCATCCTGGCCGCGGGCGCGGGCGGCTGGGTCCACGTCGTGCTGCTGCTCGCCTGGGCCGCACTGACACTGGTGCTGGGCCTGCGCTACCTGGGGCGGCTGCGCGCCTGGACGCTGGAGCGCCTGCGCATGACGCAGGCCCTGGTGGAGCGCATGGTGGGCCACCGCACGCGGCTGGCGCAGGAGCAGCGCGCGCGGCGCGACCACGAGGAGGACCAGGAGCTCGGCAACTACCTGCGCAGCTCGCGCAGCATGGATCGCGCGATCCTGCCCATCGTGGGCGTGATGCCGCGCGGCTGGATGCTCGTTGCGCTCGGCGGCCTCGCGCCGGCCTTCGTGGCCGGCACCGCGTCCCCGACGGACATCGCCATCGCGCTGGGCGGCATGCTGATGGCGAGCCGCGCGTTGGGCGGCATCTCCGACGGGATCTCTGCGCTGGCGCGCGCCGCGGTGGCCTGGAAGCAGGTCTCGGCCTTCTTCGTCGCCGGCGAGGAGGCCGCGCGCGAACCCTTCCTGCCGGCCACGACGCCGGCGCGCGACGAGGGCGCACCGCGCCGCCTGGTCGATGCGCGCGAACTGAGCTTCCAGTACCGCGAGGCGGCCAAGCCGGTGCTGCGCGACGTCGACCTGGCGATCCACCATGGCGAGCGCATCCTGCTGGAAGGCTCCTCGGGCGGCGGCAAGTCCACGCTCGCGGCCCTGCTCACCGGCCTGCGCGCGCCCGCCTCGGGCTCGCTGCTGCTCGATGGCCTGGACCGCCAGACCCTGGGCCGCAACTGGCACCGCCTCGCGGCCGAGGCGCCGCAATTCCACGAGAACCACATCCTCTCCGGCACCCTCGGCTTCAACCTGCTGATGGGGCGCAACTGGCCCGCCAGCGAGGAAGACCTGCAGGAAGCCCGCGCGCTGTGCGAGGAGCTGGGGCTGGGCGAGTTGCTGGAACGCATGCCGGCCGGCCTGGCGCAGACCGTCGGCGAAACCGGCTGGCAGCTCTCGCACGGCGAGCGCAGCCGCATCTTCCTGGCCCGCGCGCTGCTGCAGAAGGCGCCGCTCACGGTGCTGGACGAAAGCTTCGCCGCCCTCGATCCCGAAACCCTCGCGCGGTGCCTGCGCTGCGCCTTCGAACGTGCCCCGACCCTGATGGTCATCGCCCACCCATGAAACCGATCGCCGCCCTCGCGCGCGAGCGCCTGCGCGCCTCGCCCAACTTCGTGCTCGCCTTCAGCCAGGACGGGCGCCCCTACGTCGCGCAGGAAACCGAGCCCTACCTGCAGTTCTGGCTGTCGCAGCGCTATCGCATCCTGCTGTCGCTCTTCTCCGGCCCCAAGGGAGCCACCGGCCAGCAGGCGGTGGACGCGTATTTCCGCCTCACGGCCGCCGAGCCGCAGGAGGCCGAGCGCAACCGCCTGCTCAAGGCCGTGGCCGACATGCGCCAGGCCGGCGTGCTGATCGGAACCAGGGACGACGTCTCGCGCTACGACGCCCGCATGGCGCAGGACTACCTGACGCACCGGCCCTTCCCGCCCCAGCTCGCGCGCTTCATCGTGCAGCAGGGCGGCATCGGCCCCGACACGCGCGTGCTCGATCTGGCCGGCGGGCCCGGCAGCCTCGCGCTGCAGTTCGCGCGCGTTTCGCCGCACGTGGCGCTGATGGACCTCTCGCGCGGCTTCGTGCAGGCCGCGCGGGACGCGGCGGCCGGGCGCGGGCTCGCGCTCGACGCGATCCACGAATCCGCCAACCGTTTGATGTACAGCGACGAGCAGTACGACGTGGTCACGCTGTCGCAGGCGATCCACTGGCTGGACGACGTGCTGGTGTGCCGCGGCATCGCCCGTGTGCTGGCGGCGGGCGGCAGCTTCTTCGTGATCCAGTCGTCGATGGACCTCGACGACGCGCATCCGCTCGCCTACGTGCTGGGACGCGATTCCGTCCTGGGCCGCAAGGACGCGCAGCCCTTCCCGCTGCAGGTGCAGGCGCTGGCGCGGCGGCTGTCGCTGCTGTTCGAGGCGCTCGATGCGCCCGACGTGCAGCGGCACGATCCGACGCAGCGTTTCGGCGCGGAGGGCGGGGCGCCGCCGCCGCGCGTGGTGCCGTCGCAAGTGTCCTTTTTCCGCCAGCGGCGGCCGTTCGACATCGGCTATGCCCGTGCGTTCCTGTCCGACGAGCACATCCGGCCGACCGGCCTGACGCCGGGGCAGTTCTGGGCCGAGGCCGAAGCGCGCTGCGCCGCGGCCACCCCGCAGCAGCTCGAAGGCCATTTCGACTGGGGCGTCCTGCACTTCTGCCGCGGCGGTGCGCCCGGCGTGCCGGCCGACTTCACGCAGTGCGCGGTGGCACCCCTGGGCTGGGAGCCGGTGCCGGTCTGAGCTGCGCTTGGGCCTGCGCTGCGCCCGGTAGCCTGAGCTGCGCCCAGGCTCCGGTCCCATGCTGGACAATACCGGCATGAGCAGCCAGGACAAGATGCTCTCCCTGTTGGACGCGTTCAGCGTCGAAGCCCCCGTGTGGTCCGCCGACGAACTGGCGGGACGCTTCGAGCTGCCGACGTCCACCTGTTACCGATACCTCAAGTCGCTGCACCAGGCCGGCCTGCTGGCGCGCGTGGGCAGCGGCTCCTATGTCGTGGGCCCGCGCGTGCTGGCGCTGGACCGCATCTCGCGCGTGTCGGACCCCGTCTACAGCATCGGCAGCCCGGTGGTGGCCGCGCTGTCGCGGAGCACCGGCTACAGCGCGCTGCTGTCGGTTCTGTACAGCGATTCGGTGATGTGCGTGCAGCAGGTCGCGACCGAGGACGCGCCGCCCGGCCTGTTCGGGCGCGGGGAGCAGCGCCCGCTGGTCGCCGGCGCCTCCGCCAACGTGATCCTCGCCCACCTGCCGGTGCACCAGCTGCGCAGCGTGTTCAACAAGCAGCGCGAACGCATCGTGGCCGCCGGCCTGGGGCCCGACTGGGACTCGTTGCGCGCGCAACTGGCGGCGATCCGGCAGCAGGGCTGCAGCTTCACCGCCGGCGAGTACCGCTCCGGCATCGCCGGCCTGGCCGCGCCGCTGTTCAACAAGGACGGCGAGGTGCTGGGCAGCATCGCCCTGGCCACCTCCATGCACTCCTCGCAGCTGGCCGAATTCAAGGCATTGGCGCCGGCGCTGATGACGGCAGCCGCCGAAATCTCGCGCGGCATCGCCGCCAGCTCCAACGTGGTGGACCTGCCGGCGCGGGCGCTGGGGTAGGGCGTCAACTTGCGTTTTTCGAAAAAAGTCTCCTACAATGTGAGAATCTTTTAGGAATAGACCGGCGCAACAGCCGGAACGCATGACTCCCTCCCTCGACGAGATCCTTCGCAACGGCGTGAAGGAGAAACTGGCCCGCGACGAAGTGGTGGCCTCGATGATGGTGCGCCTGGTGCGCGGCGTGGAGATCGCACGCATCGCGAAGTCCGCCGGCTTCGACACCTTCTACATCGACATGGAGCACTGCTCCTTCTCGCTGGAGACCGCCAGCCAGATCTGCATGGCCGCCCTCGAGATCGGCATCCCGGCCTTCGTGCGCGTGCCCGCCAACACCCCCGAGTACATCTCGCGCGTGCTCGATGCCGGCGCCCTGGGCGTGATCGCCCCGCACGTGCGCAGCGCCGAACAGGCCCGCGAGGTGGTGCGCTACGCCCGCTTCGCCCCCGAGGGCGAGCGCTCCGCCAACGGCGGCCTGCCGCACCTGCAATACCGCAGCTTCCCCACCGTGCCCGCCAACCTGGCCCTCAACCGGGCCACGATGGTGATCGTGATGATGGAAGCCGCGCAGGCCCTGGAGCGCGTCGAGGAGATCGCCGCCGTCGAGGGCGTCGACATGCTCCTGGTCGGCACCAACGACCTCACCGCCGAATGGGGCGTGCCGGGCCAGTACGACGATCCGCGCGTCGCCGCCGCCTACGAGCGCACCATCGCCGCCTGCCGCGCGCACGGCAAGCACGTGGGCATCGGCGGCCTCGCCTCGCGGCCCGACCTGGTGGAGAAGTTCGTGCGCATGGGCGCGCGCTTCGTCTCCACCGGCACCGACCTGTCGTTCCTGATGGCTGCCTGCACGCAGAAGGCCAGGAACGTCGCCACCCTTTCCCGCTGAACCCTTACGGAGAACCCCAGATGCAGTCGACCCGCCGCACCCTGGCGCGCGCCCTCGTGGCCGCCGCCGCCGTCAGCGCCGTTCCCTTCGCCCTGGCGCAAGGTGCCTATCCGAGCAAGGCCGTGAAGATCGTCGTGGCCTTCACCGCCGGTGGCCCGACCGACGTGGTCGCGCGCCTGATCGGCCAGCAGCTCGCCGAGAAGTGGGGCCAGCCGGTGGTGGTGGAGAACAAGCCCGGGGCCGCCGGCCTGCTCGGCTCCGAGTTCGTGGCCAAGGCGCCGGCCGACGGCTACACGCTGCTGATGGCGACCGCCGGCAACCTCACGGTCAACCAGCACCTGTACAAGCACATGCGCTTCGACCCGGTGAAGGACTTCGCGCCGATCACCCAGACCGCCGCGGTCGACTTCGTGCTGGTGGCGCAGCCCGACGCGCCGTTCCGCAACGTGAAGGAGCTGATCGCCGCCGCCAAGGCCACGCCGGAGGCGATCAGCAGCGCCACCTCCGGCAACGGCGGCGCGCCGCACCTGGCCGCCGCCCTGTTCGAGGACGCCGCCCAGGTCAACCTGCAGCTCGTGCCCTACAAGGGCACGGCCGATGCCGTGAACGCGGTGCTGGGCGGCCAGACCCACCTGGACTTCGATGCCGCCTCGCAGGTGCTGCCGCACGTGAAGGCGGGCAAGCTGAAGGCGCTCGCCGTGCTGGGCACCAAGCGTTCGCCGCTGCTGCCGGAGGTGCCGACGATGGCCGAAGCGGGTCTGCCCAGCTACAACTTCAGCAACTGGTTCGGCCTCGTGGCGCCGGCCGGCCTGCCGAAGGACGTGACGGCGAAGCTGGAAAAGGACGTCGCCGAAGTCCTGAAGAACCCCGAGATCCAGGCCCGCTACCAGACCATGGGCCTGCAGCCGCCCGCCGCCACCACGCCGGCGCAGTTCGCCACGCTGATCCGCAAGGACGCGGCCAAGTGGGGCGCCACCATCAAGGCGGCCAACATCGTCGCGGAGTGAGAACACGATGGGCATGACCATCACGGAGAAGATCCTGGCGCGCGCCGCGGGCCTGGACGCCGTGGCGCCGGGGCAGTTCCTCGATTGCCGGGTGGACCAGGTCGCCAGCATGGACCTGCAGGGCAAGCTGGTGTTCAACACCCTGGGTACGCTGGGCAGCGAGGCGCTGTTCGACCCGCAGCGCGTGGCACTGACGCTCGACCACCAGAGCCCCGCGCAGACGGTGGCCATCGCCGACGTGCACGCCGCCATCCGCAAGGCGGCGAAGAAGTACGAGGTGCGGAACCTGTTCGACGTCGGCAGCGGGATCATGCACGTGGTCATGCCCGAGCGCGGCCTGGTGCTGCCCGGCGAGCTGGTGATCATGAACGAGTCGCACACGCCCACCGGCGGCGCCATGGGCGCGGTGGTGATCGGCGTGGGCCAGACCGATGCCGCGGTGGCGGCGGCGCTGGGCGAGATCTGGCTGGTGGTGCCGGCCACCATCCGCGTCAACCTGCGCGGCGAGCTGCGCCCCGGCGTCACGACCAAGGACGTGGCGCTGCACCTCATGAAGCTGCTCGGCTACGAGCGCAAGGCGATCTACAAGACGATCGAGATCGGCGGGCCCGGCGTTGCGCAGCTGTCGATGGACGCCCGCTTCACGATCACCAACTACTGCTCCGACATGGGCGCCAAATCGGCGATCTTCGAGCCCGACGAGGTGACGCTGGAGTACGCCGCCGCGCGCGCGCAGCGGCCCTTCACGCCCGTGCGCAGCGACCCGGACTGCCGCTACGAGGAGACGATCCACGTCGACCTCGGCACGCTCGAGCCGCTGCTGGCCTGCCCGCACGCGCTGGACAACATCCACAGCGTCGCCTCGCAGGCCGGGCAGCCGATCCACGAAGCCTTCATCGGCACCTGCACCAACGGCCGCTTCGAGGACCTGGCGGCGGCGGCGGCGATCGTGGAAGGCCGCAAGGTGGCGCCGGGCGTGCGCTTCGTGGTCGTGCCGGCCTCGCGCGAGGTGTACCAGCGCGCATTGAAGGCGGGCCACATCGCGACGCTGAGCGACGCCGGCGCGCTGGTGTTCCCGCCCGGCTGCGGCCCCTGCATGGGCGAGCACAGCGGGGTGCTGGGCGCCGGCGAAGTCGCCATCAGCTCGGGCAACCGCAACATGAAGGGCCGCATGGGCAGCCCCGATTCCTCCGTCTATCTCGGTTCGCCGCAGACCGTGGCGGCCTCGGCGGTCGCGGGCGTCATCACCGACCCGCGCACGCTGCAACCCGCAAGCAAGGAGCCGGCCCATGCCTGAACCCATTCGCGCCGGCGCCTACCGGGTCGGCGACGACGTGAAGGCGCTGGAGATCATGCCCACGCGCTTCAAGAGCTCCAGCGCCCTGTCGGATGCGGAGCTGGCCAAGGCCGCGTTCGCCGACCTGGACCCTTCGTTTTCCGCCAGGGCGCTGGCGGGCGACTACGGCATCGTGGTCGCGGGCGTCAACTTCGGCGGCGGCGGCAAGACGGTGGAAGGCCCGGTGTTCGCGCTGCGCGGCGCCGGCGTGAAGCTGGTGATCGCGGAATCCTTCGCGCGCTACTTCCTGCGCAACGCGATCAACAACGGCTTCCCGATCCTGGTGTGCGAAGGAATTTCGCGGGCGGTGCAGACCGGCCAGCAGCTTTCCGTCGACCTGGACACGGCGCGCATCACCAACCTGGCCACGGGCCAGGTGCTGGCGGCGACGCCCCTGTCGTCCACCGCCCTGGAGATCCTGGCCGCCGGCGGCCTGGTGCCTTATGCCCGGCGCAAGCTGGCCCGGCAGCAGGGCGCGGCGCGCTGATTCCGGGCGCGCTTGATGGCGCGGCGCGCTGAATCCGCAGGCTGGCCCTGACCGCGCGCGAATGCGCGCCGGAAGCCCAGCGCTCCACCTCGGCGCAGCAATGCCGAAGTGCTACTCTTGCGTGCTCCGAAACACGCATGGCGTCCCTTCCCGTCCCTGACCAGGCCCCCGCCCCCGGGCCCACCGCGGCGCCCGCCGGGGAGGCGCCGCCGCCCGCCGAGGCGCCGCACCGGATGCTGCGGCCCTTCGGCCTGGTCATGCTGGTGCTGGTCGTCGGCATGCTGGTCACCCTGCTGTCGTGGGACGTCGCGCGCGACCTGTCGCAGCGCGCGGAGGCGCGGCGCTTCGAATACCGCACCGCGCGGATCCTGACCGACATCCGCCACGCCCTGGAGACCGACGAGACCCTGCTGCGCTCGGTGGCCGGCCTGTTCAGCGTCGGCGGCGGCATCACCCGCCAGCAGTGGCGCGACTATTTCGATGCCCTCGAATCCGGCACCCGCTCGCCCGGGCGGCTGTGGCTCGCCTACGCCCAGCGCGTGCCGGCCCGCGAGCGCGAGCAGCACGAGCGCCAGGCCCGCTCCGAAGGGCTCGCGGGCTACGGCGTGCGGGCGATGCAGGAGCGCCCCTTCTACTATCCGCTGGCCTATTTCCGCTCCTTCGGTCCGCAGGACCGGCGCCCGCTGGGGCTTGACCTGCAGGAGGATCCGCTCGCGCAGGAGGCGATGGGACGGTCGCTGGAATCCGGCAGCGTGGTGCTGACCGGCCCGCTGACCCTGGCCACGCCCAGGGGCACAGGTGGGCAGGTCTGGGCGCTCCTGGTGCCGGTGTACGCGGGCGGTGCCGTGCCTGCCAGCAGCGTGGCGCGGCAGCAGTCGGTGCTCGGGTTCCTGGTCGAGGCCTTCGACACCATGCATCTGGTGGAAAGCGCGCTCGGCTCCGATGCGAACGTGATGGCCCTGCGGGTGCGCGACGGCAGCGTCCCGATCTTCACCAGCCGCGAGCTGGCCGACGCCGACGGGTGGCGGCCGACGCTGCAGCGCACCGCGGACCTCGATTTCGGCCAGCGCCGCTGGAGCGTCGAGTTCTCGACCCTGCCGCGCTTCGACTCCAGCCTCGGCTCCGACCAGTCGTGGGTGATCCTGGCGCTCGGCTTCGTGATCAGCGGCCTGATGGCGGGCCTGCTCGGGCTGCAGGCGAACCTGCGCGCCCGCGCGCTGCACCAGGTGGAGCAGCGCACCGAGGCGCTGCGATCGGCGCTGGCCCAGCGCGCGGAGAGCGAGGCGCGGCTGCGCGCGGTGTTCGACCATGCGCTCGACGCCATCATCACGATCGACAGCCGCGGCGTCGTCCAGAGCTTCAACCCGGCGGCCGAGCGCATCTTCGGCTGGCGCGCCGACGAGGTGATCGGCCGCAACGTGAACATGCTGATGCCGGGGCCAGACCGCCAGCGGCACGACAGCTACCTGGACAACTACCTGCGCGGGGGCAAGCCCAAGATCATCGGCATCGGCCGCCTCGTGGTCGGCCTGCGCAAGGACGGCAGCACCTTCCCGCTGGACCTGGGCGTGAGCGAGATGCCGGTGGGCGACCAGCGCTTCTTCTGCGGCATCGTGCGCGACGTGACCGAGCGCCTGCGCGCCGAGACGGCGGTGCGCCAGAGCGAGCGCAAGCTGCGTTCCTACATCGAGCAGTCGCTCGATGGCGTGGCGGTGGTGGACGGTGAGGGCCGCTACCTGGAAGTGAATCCGGCCGCCGCGGACATGCTCGGCTATACCGAGGAGGAACTGCTGCGGATGTCCATCCCCGTCATCCTCTCCGGCGTGGAGGCCGAGCGCCGCCAGGGCCTGGCCCACTTCGAGCGGGTGCAGCGCGAGGGCCGCAGCAGC
>NZ_DASSVG010000133.1:0-24144 GCF_035706265.1 Ramlibacter sp.
GCCCCCGCGCGAGGCGCCGCGCCACGCCTGAGGGCGCCAACGCAAGTCCGCGGGCGCCTCGGGGGCAGTGACCGCCGTCAAGAAGGGCGCGGGCGGCGCAGTGTTAAGCTGCCCGTTTTCCATCTTCGTACGAGAGACCCCCCTCATGCCCGGACTGCTGCCCAACGTCGATCCCGAAGGCCTGCTCGAGTTCTCGGTCGTCTACACGGACCGCGCGCTCAATCACATGTCGCGCAGCTTCCAGGGCGTGATGAAGGACATCTCCGCGATCCTGAAGGAGGTCTACAACGCCCACGCCACGGCGCTGGTGCCGGGCAGCGGCACCTTCGGCATGGAATCGGTGGCGCGCCAGTTCGCCACCGGCAAGGACGTCCTCGTGATCCGCAACGGCTGGTTCAGCTATCGCTGGTCGCAGATCTTCGAGACCGGCCGGATCCCGAAATCCGAGACGGTGCTGAAGGCCCGCCGCCAGGGCAGCGGCCCCACCGCGCCGTGGGCGCCGGCCCCGGTCGCCGAAGTGGCGGCGGCGATCCGCGAGCAGAAGCCTGCGGTGGTGTTCGCCCCTCACGTCGAGACGGCCGCCGGCATCATCCTGCCCGACGACTACCTGCGTGCCGTGGCCGATGCCGTGCATTCGGTCGGCGGCCTGTTCGTGCTGGATTGCATCGCCTCCGGCGCGATGTGGGTGGACATGAAGGCCACCGGGGTGGACGTGCTGATCTCCGCGCCGCAGAAGGGCTGGAGCAGCTCGCCGTGCTGCGCGATGGTGATGCTCTCCGAGCGCGCCCGCAAGGCGATCGAGGAGACGGCCAGCACCAGCTTCTCGATGGACCTGAAGAAGTGGCTGCAGATCATGGAGGCGTACGAGGGCGGCGCCCACATGTACCACTCCACCATGCCGACCGATGCGCTGGTGCGCCTGGACGCCGCGATGAAAGAGACCCGCGCCCACGGCTTCGCCTGGGTCAAGGCGCAACAGGAGGACCTGGGCCGCAAGGTGCGCGCGCTGTTCGAGAGCCGCGGCCTGCCCAGCGTCGCCGCCGAGGGCTTCAAGGCGCCCGGCGTGGTGGTGAGCTACACCAGCGACCCCGAGATCCAGTCCGGCCGCAAGTTCCTCAACGAGGGCCTGCAGACCGCCGCCGGCGTGCCGCTGCAATGCGACGAGGGCGCGGACTTCAAGACCTTCCGCATCGGCCTGTTCGGCCTCGAGAAGTGGGTGCACGTCGACCGCTCGGTCGGCCACCTGCGCGACGCGCTGGACCGGCTGGGCGTCGTGGCGCCCGCCAAGGCGGCGTGATTCGTCCGGGCCGCGCAGGCGCGCGGCCTACCTGCGCAGCATCTTCGCGACCACGAAGCCGAAGCCCAGCGCCGCGGCCATCATGAGCCAGGGCCGGGCGGCCACCTGGCGCTGCACGCCGCGTTCGACCTGCAGCACCGGGCCCGGCGCCATGGCGCTCTCTGCGGCCATCTCCATCTCCATCTCCGCCTGCGACGGCGGCACCCAGCCGTCGGCGTAGACGCGCTGCGGCGCGACCTCCACCACCGTCAGTTCGACCTCGTCGGCCTCGTCGAGGAGGTCCGCGATGTCGGGCAGGTGCGTGTCGCCGGTGAGCTTGAGCCGGTTCTTGGGATGAGGCATGGAATCCGTCCTTGAAGTTCTTGTCTGCAGGCACTCTAGGGACGGTGCTTCGCGCGCGGCGTAGGAGGGATGCGGGAAAGCCCGCGCGGTGCAGTCCCGCAGCGCGGCCCGGGCGAAAGCCGGCCCAGGCGGGAACGCGGCGCGGCGCTTGCGCTACGCGATCCGCAGCGCGGTGGCCACGAAGGCCAGGATGGTCAGGCGCGCCTGTGCTTCGCACGCGTGCGTCTCGCCGCGCACGAGGATGATGTCGCCCCGCGGGCGGCCCTGGTACTGCAGCAGCACGCAGCCGTCGAGGCAGCGGACCTGGGTGGCGGACGTCGTCGTCTCGATCGCGAGGGTGTCGAGCGGATGCAGCGTGTGCGTGGGAGCGGGCGCCGGATCGGCGGCCGGCGCCGGATCGCCCAGCCCGCCGAACCAGCTGCTGGCGAACTGCTCGAAGTGCAGGCGCAGGGCGGGCAGGCTGGCGGTCAGTGCGTTCATGGCGGGTCCCCTCGGGCGCCGCTGCAGCCAGCGGCGGTGCAAGTCGAAACGTTCCCAGTAGCCAGGACGCATCGTCCCGAAGGCGACACCGCGGGTGTGGAGTCGGGCCTCTAAAACCTGCTCCATTTGGGCGAGCGTCCACGGCGAGCGTGAACTGCTCCGGCAGGGCAGCGCGTCAGGTCCGCAGCGGGCGGCCGACGTGGCCTTCCACCGCGTCGATCTTGCTGCGCAGGCGCGATTCGGTGCCGGCGCGGTAGTCCATCTTCAGGTTCATGGAGATGCGCCGGCAGTCCGCCTGCAGCACGCGGAAGCAGTCGCTGACGACGCCCATCACCACGTCGAAGTCGCCTTCGAGGATGGTGCCCATCGCGGTGAGCTGGTAGGTGACGCCGCTGCGATCGATCACGTCCAGGATGCGGGCGACGTGGCGCGAGAGGCTTTCGCCCTCGCCGGTGGGGGACATGGCGAATTCGAGCAGGACCATCGGTGGCTCCGTTCAGAGCATCCAATGTAGCAGCCGGCAGAGTTACGGCAACACGCTGCTGGCCGACGCTTCTTCCACGCGCCCCGTGGCCACCGCGGTGGTGCCGACCAGGAGGTGGAACACGGTCCCGGGGGCGAGTCGCGGCAGGGCCGCCGCAGGGCGCAGCAGTTCGATCGGCTGCGGTTGCGGCGCGGCCAGCGCCTGCGCCATCGGCATGGACAGGCGTGCGGTGAAGGCCTGGCCGGCGACGAGCAGCAGGCAGTCCGTCTGCTGCGCCTGCGACGACGCCTCGATCGTCTCCAGCCGCGCCTGCAGGTGCGGCGTGAAGGCGCTGCCGGCGGGGAAGGCGGCGCGCGGCAGTTCAGCAGCGGGCTGCGGGCGGCGCGGAAGGCGGCGGATCAGGTACGCGATGAGGTTGCCGACGGCCGGCAACCACAGCACCAGCAGCAAGGTGCCGACATCGTGCAGCGTCGAGGACGGCGCGGCGAACTTCCGGATCACGCCGCCCAATGCTGCCAAAAGCAGCAGGACGACCATCACCATGCGGCGGCGGGCGGGGGTGGCGATGAGGGCCATGGGGGATTGTGATGCCTCGCCGCACGCGGTCCGTGCCTCCAGGCCGCGGGGGGCGCAGGCCTACTTCCCGAACGAGTCCTTCAGCCCCGTCACGCGGTTGAACACGGGCCGCTCGCCGGGGACGTGGTCCTTGCGGTCCGCCACGAAATAGCCGTGGCGCTCGAACTGGAACTTCTCGTCGGGCTTCGCGCGGCTCAATGAGGGCTCGACGTACGCCGTCACCACCTTCAGCGAATCCGGGTTGATCTCCTCCAGGAAGTCGCGCTCGCCGGCGCCGGGCTGCGGCACGGTGAAGAGGCGGTCGTAGAGCCGCACTTCGGCCTTCACGCCGTCGGCCACGCCGACCCAGGTGATGTTGCCCTTCACCTTGACCGCGTCCGCACCCGGCGTGCCGCTCTTGGTGTCGGGAACCAGGCGCGCCTGCACTTCGGTCAGCGCACCGGAAGCACCGCGCGTGGCACCCACGCATTCCACCACGTACCCGTACTTCATCCGCACCTTGTTGCCCGGGAACAGGCGGAAGAAGCCCTTGGGCGGCGTGTCCTCGTAGTCCGTGCGCTCGATCCACAGTTCGCGCCCGAACATGAACTCGCGCCGGCCGCGCGCCGGGTCGTGCGGGTGCACCGGGGCGGAGCAAGGCTCCAGGTGGCCCGTGCCCATCACTTCGTCCCAGTTCGTGATCACCATCTTCACCGGATCCAGCACCGCCATCGCGCGGGCGGCCTTCGGGTCCAGGTCGTCGCGCAGCGCGATCTCCAGCGTCGAATAGTCGATCCACGAATCGGCCTTGCTCACGCCGATGCGGTCGGCAAAGAGCTGCAGCGACTCGGGCGTGTAGCCGCGCCGGCGCAGGCCGACGATGGTGGGCATGCGCGGATCGTCCCAGCCGCTCACCACCTTCTGCTCCACCAGCTGCTTGAGCTTGCGCTTGCTGGTCACCACGTAGGTGAGGTTCAGGCGCGCGAATTCGTACTGCCGCGGCGGCGGCGTGTTGATCAGGCCGCCTTCGCCCAGGCGGTCCACCAGCCAGTCGTAGAAGGGCCGCTGGTCCTCGAACTCCAGCGTGCAGATGCTGTGGGTGATGTTCTCCAGCGCGTCCTCGATCGGGTGCGCGAAGGTGTACATCGGGTAGATGCACCACTTGTTGCCCGTGTTGTGGTGCTCGGCGTGCTTGATGCGGTAGATGGTCGGGTCCCGCATGTTGATGTTGGGACTGGCCATGTCGATCTTCGCCCGCAGCACCGCCGCGCCGTCGGCCAGCTTGCCGTCGCGCATCTCGCGGAAGCGCGCCAGGTTCTCCTCGATCGAGCGGCTGCGGTAGGGGCTGTCGACGCCGGGCTTGCCGAAGTCGCCGCGGTTGACGCGCATCTGCTCCGGCGTCTGCTCGTCCACGTAGGCGAGCCCGGCCTCGATCAGGTACTCGGCCGCCCGGTACATGAAGTCGAAGTAGTCGCTGGCCTGATAGAGGTGGCTGGTGCCGGCCGCGTCCCAGGTGTAGCCGAGCCACTGCACGGCGTCCTTGATGCCCTCGACGTACTCGATCTCCTCCTTCTCGGGGTTGGTGTCGTCGAAGCGCAGGTGGCAGATGCCGGCGTAGTCGAGCGCCAGGCCGAAGTTCAGGCAGATGCTCTTGGCGTGCCCCACGTGCAGGTAGCCGTTGGGTTCGGGCGGGAAGCGGGTGCGGATCTTCGCGGGGTCCGGCTGGCCGTGGTGGTGATGCGCTGCGTCGCCGGGCGAGCCGCCCCACTGCCGGCCGCGGTAGGTGCCTTGCTCCAGGTCGCGTTCGACGACCTGGCGCAGGAAGTTGCTCGGGCGCGCGGCGGGTTCTTTTTCAGTGGCGGAAGGCATACACGGGGATTTTGGCATGACGGTTACACGGGCCCGGGCGACGAACTGCCGTGCCGGGCGGACGAGCGGACGGTCGAGTTACGCCCGGCAACGCATTTGACGTTCGGCACCTTGGTGTGGCCTGCGCGAGCACGTTAAATCAGGCGGCGGGGGCGTCGTCCCCGCAACAATGCAGGAAGTCTATGCAAAGGAAACATCTCCGCCCCCTCGCCGCCTTCGCCTTCGTGGCGCTGGCCGCCGGCACGGCCCAGGCGCGCGACAACGTCACCTGGTCGGTCGGCATCGAAGCCGCCCCGGGCGTCTCCGTCGGTGCCACCAATGCGCGGCCGGTGCTGGTCGCACCGCCGCCGGTGGTGGTCGCGCCGCAGCCGGTCTACGTGGCGCCGCGCCCCGTGGTCGTGCAGCGCAGCCCGGTCGTGGTGGTGGAACAGCCCGTCCACGTGGTGCCCGGCAAGCACAAGGGCCACCACAAGCACCATCACCATGACCGGCACGACCGGCACGATCGGCACGGTCACCATTGAATGCAGGCGCGGGGTCGTCGCCTCGTAACGACCCAGGATCTCCAAGCGAATTGGCCCCGGGCCCACAAGCCGGGGCCTTCTTTTTTCCTGGGCCCCTTGGTGGGTGGTCGCGCCGTCCCGCTATCGATCCGGTTGTGTTCTCGCCTTGGGACGCTGTTCGTCCCGCGAAGGCTGGGCTTCGGGCACCGGGAAGGGCGTCGGCAGCAGGGCCTTCAGGCGAAGCTGGTCTCGCAGGTGCGGCCGCACGCTGTCGGCCCCATGGCCGCTGTGCCCCCGCGCCGTCGCCCGCTCCACGAAGCCCTTCTGTCTTGCCGGTCCGCCCCCCCTTCGCCCGCCTTGCGCGCGCCGCCCTTCGGGGTCGGCCGCGCTGGTGGGTTTTCCGTCTTTCATGCGTTGTTCCTCTGAGTGAGTAACAGCGTAAGGCCGGTGTGAACCTTTCCATGCCGGTTGTGCCCGGCGGTAAACGTCGGACCGGTTCGACCGGGCTGTAGTCCGGAAGAGCACTGCGCGGCGGCACAAAAAAAGAACCCCCAGGCGGAACCTGGGGGTAACAATGCCAGTCGCGGGACGGAGGGCCGGACCAGCTCACCCCGGAGGAGGAGGGGACTCAGAGGAGTCGGGGTGACCGGGACGAAAGTCGCTGAGGGCTGTTGTGGGTGGAGACGCGCCTTTCGTGCAATTCGATGGCTTGTAGTAGAAGCGCCAGGCGCGCCACGCCCTGTAGGACGGAACCCACAGCCTCTGCCAGACGATGGCGCTACCTCCCGGGCCGCTCGCGAGTGGCGCCTCGCGCCGCTACATCGCGCGGAACAGGTGGGCGTACAGGCGGCTCACCGGCAGGCGCTCGGCGCGGCCGCGCAGCGCCAGGTGCAGCTTGCCGGCCTCGTCACGCTGCACGCTGTCGATGGCGGTGCAGCGCACCACGGTGCCGCGGTGCACCTGCCAGAACGCCTGGGGATCGAGCTGCGACAGCAGCTCCTTCAGTGGCGTGCGCACGAGAACCTCGCCGCGTTCCGCCACCACCCGCACGTACTTGTCGGCCGCCTCGAAGTAGACGACCTGTTCCACCGGAACCAGGCGGATGCTGCTGCCCACGCTGGCCTGGATCACCTTCAGCAGCGCTTGCGGCGCCGGCTGGCCCGCCTGCAGCAGGTGGCGCAGCTGGCCCAGGGTGGCTTCGAGCGCGGGGCCGCCCTGCGGCTGGCGGCGCGCGAGCACCTCGCGCAGCTTGTCCACCGTCTTGCGCAGCCGCGCGGGCTGCACGGGCTTGAGCACGTAGTCGACCGCCTGGGCTTCGAAGGCCTGCAGCGCGTACTGGTCGTACGCGGTCACGAACACCAGGGCCGGAAAAGCGGCGCCCTCGGGCCACGCGTCGGCCAGTTCGGCCGCGGCTTCGAGGCCACCCAGCCCCGGCATGCGGATGTCGAAGAACAGCACGTCGGGTCGGTGCTGCAGTGCGCTGCGCACGGCGGCCGCGCCATCGCCGACGCCCTCGACGACGTCGAGCTCGGGCCAGGCGGCGGCCAGCTCCGCGCGCAAGGCCTGGGCCAGCAGCGGCTCGTCTTCCGCGATGACGGCGGTGAACGTCATGCCGCCACCGGCAGCGCGATGCGGGCGTGCGCGCCGCCGGCGTCGGTGGAGAAATCGAGCGAGGCGCCGGCGCCGTGCAGCGAGGCGAGCCGCTCGCGGATCTGCACCAGGCCGAAGCCCTTGCCGCCGCTGCCGTGCCCGTTGGCACCCACGCCGCTGTCGCGCACCTCGATCACGACGTGCCCGCCCTCGCGCCGCGCGCGCACCTCGATGCGGCCGCCTTCCACCTTCGGCTCCAGGCCGTGCTTGATGCTGTTTTCCACCAGGGGTTGCAGCAGCAGGGCCGGCACGCTGAGCTCCGCCAGGTCCTCGGGCAGGTCCAGCGCGTAGGAAAGGCGCGGCCCCATGCGGATCGCCATCAGTTCCAGGTAGTCGTGCAGGCGCTCGAACTCGGTGCGCAGCGGGTGCGTGGTGGCGCGCGAGGCATCGAGCGTGGCGCGCAGGTAGGCGATCATGTGGTCCAGCATGGCCTGGGCCCGCGGCGGATCGACGGCGATCAGCGCGCGCAGGTTGGCCAGGGTGTTGAACATCATGTGCGGCTCGAGCTGCGTCTCCAGCAGCTTCAGGCGCGCGTCGTTGGCATGACGCTCCGCCTCGCGCATGCGGCGCAGGAGGTAGGCGCTCTTGTTGCGGGCATAGAACCAGTAGCTGCCGATGATGCCGGCGACCAGCGTGATGAGGAGGTCGGCACGCACCTCGGCCGCACCGTGCACGTGGTCCTCGAGCCCGTACAGGCCCACGTTGCGGCAGATGAGATCGGCCAGCGCGACGCCGATGAAGCGCCCCGCCACGATGCCGGCGGCGACCAGCGCGAAGCCGCGCCACCCGGGCGGCCAACCCGTCTCGCGCGCCGAGGGCATCACGGCGCGCCCGAGGTCCACCACGGCCCAGATGACGGTGCCGATGAACAGCGAGTAGACGAGGATCGGTGCGTAAGGCCGTTCGGGCGCGAAGGCGTATTGCACCGTGGCCACCGCGAGGCAGAACGCAAGCGTCTGCAGCAGGTGGCGCAGCTTGGCGAACCAGTCGATCGTCATGGCCGCGGCATGCGTTCCTGCTCGCGGCGCAGGCGCTCGCGCTCGCGCTCCAGCAGGCGGCGGCGGAAGCTGCTGCCTTCGCCCAGCATGAACACGGCCACGCCGTGCAGCGCCAGGCCCAGGCCCCAGCCGAGCAGCGGGAACACGGACCAGGGCCGGCGCCCGAAGGCGTAGGTGGATACGGCGAAGATGAACAGGTTCACCACCACGTACACCGTCGCGTGCAGGTACCACCCGAGCTTGGCGGCCGCGCGCTTGTGGGCGAGCCGCTCGAGGTCGTCGGGGGTCAGCGTGGCCATGTTCGGGTTCATTTTAGGGGAGCAGGTGGCGGGTGAAGAAGGCCGCGATGGCGCGATCCACGGCCGGCAACTGCGCGCGGTCGAAGCCGGGCGGATCGCCCAGCAGGTCGGCCGCGATCTCGCCCAGGCGCTCCGGCGGCGGGGGCGGCGAGAGCAGGGCGCCGTGGCCGCCCGTGGGCAGGTCGGCCAGCAGGGCGCAGCGCGGCGCGCAGGCCTTCAGGATCACGTCCGAATGCAGGGCGGGCGCCAGCCATTTGTCCTGCCTCGCGGTGACGAGCGCGAGCGGCACGCGCGGCGTGGCGAGCGACGCGGGGTCGAACACGGCCGCCGCGGGCACGCCCGACACCACCGCCTGCACGCGCGCGTCGTGGTGCGCGATCCAGGCCGGGTCGTCGAAGCGGCGGCGGATCACCAGCAGCGCCGCCTTCTTCTTCACCTCGTCCAGCGCGTTGCCTTTCAGGGCCGTGAGCAGGCCGACGCAGAAGGGGAAGTCGTCGCCGATGTGCGCCTCGCAGTGGCGCACGAATTGCGAGGGCGACCAGCGTCCGCCGGCGAAGGTGAGCGCCGTCAGGCCGCCGGCGGACATGCCGTAGACGCCGACGCGCCCGGCATCCACCAGGCCGGCGAAGCGGGGCGCCTGCACCACGGCGTCGATTGCGCGCGACGCTTCGGCGGGCCGGCGCTTCCAGCTCTCCGGGCCCGGCTCGCGGGGGTCGAGCGCGTTGTCGCCCCGGTGCAGCGGGACCGCCACCACGAAGCCGGCCTCGACCAGCGTGCGCGCCAGGTCGGTGTGCACCCAGGCGTTGCCGCCGCTGCCGTGGGAGATCACCACCAGGCGGCCGTTGCCGCGCTCGGGCGGCGCATCTTCGGCCGCGGCGAGCGTGAACGGGCCGCGCTGCACGGGGCGGTCGGCCTGCAGCGTCGGATAGAACACGGTGACCGGGTTGTCGCCCTGGACGCCGGGCAAGGTGGCGAGGCCGAGCCCGGCCTGGGCGGAGAACGCGGCCGCGGAGAGGACGGCCGCGAGCAGGAGGCGGATGTTGTGCATGGCGGTGCTCCCGGCTCAGGCGGGGTCGGAGACGGTGGCGAGGCGGGCGGCGCGTTGGCGGGATTGCAGCCAGGCCCCGAGGACCAGCGCTGCCAGCAGCGCCCAGGCCCACAGCGGCGTGTCCTGCACGACGGCCGCGAGCGGCGCCAGCTTGGGCCACAGCAGCCGGCCGAGGAAGCGCTGGGGCAGCAGCGTGAAGGCGCCGGCCACGACGCAGGCATGCAGGTAGAGCCTGCGCATGGTGCGCGCATGGCCCGCGATGTTGCCGCGGGCGAGGTGCCGGAAGGCGACGAAGAGCGACACCAGCGTCACCGGCACCAGCAGGTGGATCGGCGTGAAGCCGGCGAGGTTGGGCAGGCTGCGGTCGCGGATGAACAGCGCCGACAGCGCCGCGACGAGCATCAGCGCGACCCAGGCGATGCCGAAGGCGCGGTGCAGGCGGGGCCGCTGGCGGCTGCCGAGCCGGGCCCACAGGGCGACCGGGCCGGTGGCGAGCGCGCCGAGGGCGGCGCCCATGTGCAGGACGATGACGGGGGTGGGTTCCATGCGGGCTCCTCGTGGTGGGGAGCCCGAATGTGCGCGGGCGCGTCCGCGCCGGCGACCGCGGTGCGACGAAGCGCCGGAAAGGCGCCGTGAAACGCGCGGCGGCGGGAGCGGATGGCGTCGGCCGCGGAGGACCCGCACCGCGCCGGCGGGCCGTCGCTAAAGCTCGGGAAAGGGCGTCAGGCCCAGATCCGGCGGTGCTTTTCCGCCAGCTGCTGCTGCCGCAGCATGATCTTGGGCACGTCGGGATGCATCGGGCTGATCTCGCTCATGGCCCAGCGGTAGAAGGCCTGGGCGATCACGACATGGAGCAGGTGGAGGATCTTCATGGCTGCCAATGTGGCGCCGCCGCCGCGCAAAGCCTGTAGGTTCCCCGCGCAAGAGCCTTCCGCGCTTTTCGACACCGGCTGTCGGACGGAAGGCGGACCGCCGAGCCGCGATAATCCCGCCTTTTGCGGAGAGTTGCGTGGACGCTGTATTGCTGGTGAAGGCCGCGATCATGGGCATCGTGGAAGGGCTGACGGAGTTCCTGCCCATCTCCAGCACCGGCCACCTGATCCTCGCCGGCCACCTGCTGGGCCTCAGCGGCGAGCGCGACAAGGTGTTCGAGATCGCGATCCAGACCGGCGCCATCCTGGCGGTGATCCTCGTCTACTGGGCGAAGATCCGCGACACCATCGTGCGGCTGCCGAGCGAGCGGCAGGCGCAGCGCTTCGCCCTCAACGTGCTGATCGCCTTCATCCCCGCCGTCGTGCTGGGCCTGGCGCTCGGCAAGGCCATCCAGGCCCACCTGTTCACGCCGGGCGTGGTGGCCACCACCTTCGTGCTGGGCGCCTTCGTGATCCTGTGGGCGGAGGGACGGCGCCACCCGCCGGTGCGCATCCAGGAAGTCGAGGACATGGGCTGGAGCGACGCCCTCAAGGTGGGGCTGGTGCAGTGCCTGGCCCTGATCCCCGGCACCAGCCGCAGCGGCGCCACCATCATCGGCGGCATGCTGCTGGGCCTCTCGCGCAAGGCCGCGACCGACTTCTCCTTCTACCTCGCGATCCCGACCCTGATCGGCGCCGGCGTCTACAGCCTCTACAAGGAGCGCGCCGCCCTCAGCGCCGACGACCTGCCGATGTTCCTGGTGGGCCTGCTGTTCTCCTTCGTGAGCGCGTGGCTGTGCGTGCGCTGGCTGCTGCGCTACATCTCCACCCACAGCTTCACGCCCTTCGCCTGGTACCGGATCGCGTTCGGCGCGATCGTGCTGCTCACGTCCTGGACCGGCTGGATCGACTGGACCGCGGGCTGAGCACGCTGCGGCGGCGCACGTAGGGGCGCCAGCGGCCTTCGGGCTGGGCCAGCCGGTCGGCCACGATGCCCAGCACGTCCGGGTGCGAGGGCATGCCGAGGTGGCTGGCGTGCACGGCCACGTTCTCGGCGTCGCGCGCCGGCGCCTCCAGGCAGCCGCGCCAGCAGACCACGCCGTCGCTTTCGCTGTAGATCGAGGTCACCGGCACCGGCGGCCGCTGCCCCAGGCGCGACAGCAGCGCGGGGGTGAGCTGCGACAGGTCGCCGCCCAGCAGGCGGTAGAGGGTGCCGGCGTGGTTGGTGTCGATCGCCTTGTGCGGCGTGGCGAGCGTCACCACCTGGCGCACGCTCCCGGGGCAGCACTTGGCGATCTCGCGCGCATAGACGCCGCCGAGGCTCCAGCCGACCAGGCTCACCTTGCGCTCGTGGCGCGCATGCACTTCGCGCACCCGGCCGACCAGGGCCGTGAGCCACTCGTCGAAGGCGCCTTCCGGCCCGGTGTTCACGCCGAGTTCCCAGTCGTAGACGTCGAAGCCGCAGGCCTTGAGGTGGGCGCGCAGCGGCGCCGTGGTCATGGAGCCGGCGCCCAGGCCGGGGTAGACGATGACCGGGTGCCCGTCGCCCTGCACCCGTTGGGGCTGGCCCAGGTGGACGGCACAGAACTCGAGCGCGGCCCGCAAGGGTTCGGTGGCCAGCAGGGCCAGTGAGGGTGCGCGGAAGGTGAGTGACTGAGGCATCGGCCCCAGTGTTCTGTTTGCCGAAGAACGGACTTGTGGGCGCGAAAGGGACAGGCGTGTAGGACGCCGGCACTTCCGCGCCGTCGCCGCGCGGGAATCAGCCTGCCGTCGGCAGCGCCCGCAGCGCCGCCTCGATCGCCGCGGCCGTCGCCACCGGCTTCTCCATCGGGAACAGGTGGCTGCCGTCCATCATCGTCAGGCGCCCGGCGGTCACGCGCTGCGTCATCGCCAGGCCCACCTGGCCGATCTCCACCGACTGCAGGCCGCCGATGAAGGCCGCCGGGCAGCGCAGGGGATGCCGGCGCAGCACCCGTTCCAGGTTGTCCGGCAGCGTGTCGTAGATCGCGGTCTCGACGTCGCGGTCGAAGGCGAGGACGCGCTCGCCGCCTTCGTCCTGGGTGCCGTGGCCGATGTAGTCGGCCAGCACCTGCGCGTCCCAGCCGGCGAAGGCCTTCTTGTGGCGGAAGTGCTCCAGCGCCGCCTCGCGCGAGGGCCAGCGGTTGCGCCGCTTGCGGCTGACGGCACCGGGCGTGAGCGAGCCCACCAGCGGCGTGCTCTTCACCGCCCGCAGCGCGTGCGACTTCCAGCCGCCCACCAGGGGCGAATCGAGCAGCAGCACGCCGCGGGCGAGCTGCGGATGGCGCGCCGCGCACAGGATGCTCAGGAAGCCACCCAGCGAATGGCCGACCAGGTAAGCCGGCTTGCCGGCCTTCGCCACCTCGCGTTCGGCGAAGTCGTGCAGCTGCTGGATCAGGTGCGGCCAGTTGTTGGTGACCGGATAGGCGGCGTCGTGGCCGAATTTCTCCACTGCCTTGACCGTGAAGCCGCGCGATCGCAGCTCGCGGAACAGGACGTTGTAGGTGGAGGCGGGAAAGCTGTTGGCGTGGGAGAAGACGATCAGGGCCATCGGGGCGTCGCGGTGCGCGAGCCCGTATTCTGCCCTGCCGCTATCCCATCACCTTCGAGGGCAGCCAGGTGGCGAGTTCGGGGAACACGCACAGGATCAGGATCGCCAGCACCATGCACAGCATGAAGGGCAGCGAACCCTTGAGGATCGTGCCCAGGCGCACGTCCGGCGTGATGCCGTTGATCACGAACAGGTTCAGCCCCACCGGCGGCGTGATCAGCCCCAGCTCCATGTTGATGGTGAGGATCACGCCGAACCAGATCGGGTCGAACTGCGCCGCGTTGAGGATCGGCATCAGGATCGGCGTGGTCATGAGGATGATGGCCGCCGGCGGCAGGAAGCAGCCGGCCACCAGCAGCAGCACGTTGATCGCGAGCATGATCCACCAGCGGTTGACCTGCAGCTCGCCGATGCTGGCCGCCACCGCCTGCGTGACCTGCAGCGAGGACATCATGTAGCCGAACAGGATCGAGGCGCCGATGATCAGCATCAGCATGCCGGACTCGCGCAGCCCGTCGCGCAGGATGCGCCAGAGGTCCGCCGCGTTCCAGAGTCGGTAGATCACGACCACCATCACCAGGCACAGCATCGCGCCGACGCCCGCTGCCTCGGAGGGCGTGGCGATGCCGCCGTAGAGGGCGTAGATCACGCCCACGATCACGGCCAGGAAGGGCAGCAGCCTGGGCATCAGCTCCAGCTTTTCCTTCAGCGAGTAGCTGCGGTCCTTGTCCACGATCCTGGTGCCGCGCTTCCAGCTCAGGAACAGCGCCCAGGCCATGAACAGGCCGGTGAGCAGCAGGCCGGGGATGATGCCGGCGATGAACAGTCGCCCGATCGAGGTTTCGGATGCGATCCCGTACAGGATCATGGTGATGCTGGGCGGGATCAGGATGCCCAGCGTGCCGCCCGCGGCGATGGCGCCGGTGGCGAGGTCGGCGTCGTAGCCGCGCCGCCGCATCTCGGGGATGCCCATCTTGCCGATGGCGGCGCAGGTGGCCGGCGAGGAGCCGGTGAGCGCGGCGAACAGGGCGCAGGCGCCGATGTTGGAGATCACCAGCGAGCCGGGCACCTTGTGCAGCCAGCGCGCCAGCGCCTCATAGAGGTCGCTGCCGGCGCGTGACGAGGCCACCGCCGCGCCCATGATGATGAACATGGGCAGCGACACCAGGGTGAAGTCGTTCAGGCCGGAGAAGAAGGTTTCCGGGACGAAGTTGACGCTGTTCCAGCCGTCCATGAAGATCATGAAGCCCAGGGCCACGCTGCCCAGGGCGAAGGCGATCGGCATGCCGGTGGCCAGCACCGCGCACGTCACGACGAAGATCAGCAGGCCGATGGCCAGGGGACTCATGGTCTAGATTCCTTCCTCCGGCGCCAGGCCGAAGGGCAGGTCGCTGCCGGTGGCCACCGCATAGATCTCGGCGACGTACTGCAGCGCCAGCAGCGCCAGGCCGACGGGCACCGACAGGTAGGGGATCCACAGGCGCGCGCGCCAGATGGTGGAGGTGGTCTGGTTGGAGGCCCAGGTCTCGTACCACCACGGGATCGAAGCCCACAGGAACAGCAGGCAGAACACCAGCGCCAGGATGCTGCCCACCAGGTGCAGCCGCAGGCGCGCCTGGTGCCCCACCATCAGCGGCAGCACGTCCACGTTGACGTGGCCGCGCGTGAGCAGGATGTAGGGCGCGCCGAGGAAGGTGGCGGCGATCAGCGCGAAGGTGACGAACTCGGTCTGCCAGATGGACGACTCGCCCAGCACGGCGCGCACGAACACCATCTGGCAGACGATGCCGACCGACAGCAGGATCAGGCCGGCGGAGAAGACCCCGAAAGCGCGGGACAGGGCATGCACCCCCCGGACCCAGGCGGGATGGTGCCGCACTTACTTGACGCTCAGCGCTTTCTCGATCAGCTCCTTGCCGCCCGGAACCTTTTCCGCGAACGCCTTGTAGGAGGTCTTCTGCGCCACGGCCCGCCAGGCTTCGGCCTCTGCCGGCGTGAGCGTGACGACTTCGGCCTTGTTCTTGCGGAACACTTCGACCATCTCGTCGTCGAGCTTCTTCGACTCGCGGCTGAAGTATTCCTCCGCCTTCTTCGAGGCCTCGGTCAGGGCGCGCTTCTGGGCGTCGTTGAGCTTGTCCCAGCTGCGCTTGGAGATCAGCACCGGCTCGTACATGAACCACAGCGCGTTGTCGCCGGGCGCGGTGACGCACTTCAGCTGCTCGTAGAGGCGGAACGAGACGAAGCTGCTGGTGGAAGTGTCGGTGGCCTGGGCCACGCCTTGCTGCAGCGCGTTGTAGACCTCGTTGGACGGGATCGAGACGATGGAGGCGCCGGCGCCGGCCCACATCTGCGCGAAGGTGGCGCCGGCGGAGCGCACCTTCAGCCCCGAGGCGTCCTGCGGGTTGCGGATGCACTTGTCCTTGGCGCCGAAGGCGCCGGCCAGCCAGGCGTCGGCCAGCACGTGGACGCCGCCCTTCTCGATGACGTCCTTGATGTCCTTCATGAAGGGCGACTTGTTCAGGCGGTCGGCGTGGGCGTGGTTCTTCACCAGCCCCGGCATCAGCGTGGCGCCGAACTGCGGGTGGAAGCCCGAGGCGTAGTCCAGCGGGAAGGAGCTCATGTCGATCTGGCCGCTCAGCATCGCCTTCCACTGCTCGGTGGCCTTCACCAGGCTGGAGCCGGGGAAGACCTTGATGTCGAGGCCGACGTTCGCCTTGGCGACGTCGCGCGCGATCATCTGGACCATCTCGTCGCGCACGTCGCCCTTGCCGCCGGGGAACTGGTGGGATGCCTTGAGGGTGATGTTGTCGGCGTGGACGGGGGCCGCCAGGGCAATGGCGGCCAGCCCCACGAGGGTGAGGGATCGAATGGCCATGCGGGTCTCCTGATGCTCGTTGCTTTGGCCCGAATCCTCAGGGCGCAACGGCCGCGTCGGCCATCGGTGATTACCATGAAGGCGGCCGTTTTGCCCGGCCGCCGGGCCCATCAGATCAGCTTTTCGTCAGGTCGGGAGATCTTCTTGAGGGGCTTGGCCCGCCCGCCCGCGGGGGTGCGCAGCGGCGTCTCGGTGTGGCTCTCGTCCCAGACCGGGTCGTCCAGGCTGTCGAACACCTCGCGCAGCTTCTGGCCCCAGCCCAGGTGCAGCATGCGGAAATAGGGGTTCTGCATGTCGATGCAGACGATCTTGTCGGTCTCGAAGCGGTTGGCCTCGTACACCACCAGGTCCAGCGGCGGGCCGACCGAGAGGTTGGACTTCATGGTGGAGTCCATCGAGACCAGGGCGCACTTGGCGGCCTCGTCCAGGTCGGTGTCGGGCGTGATCACCCGATCGAGCACCGGCTTGCCGTACTTGTACTCGCCGACCTGGAAGTAGGGCGTCTCCGCCGTCGCCTCGATGAAGTTGCCGGCCGAATAGACCTGGAACAGGCGCATGCCCTCGCCCCGGATCTGGCCGCCGAAGACCAGGTTGACGTTGAACTCCACGCCGGCGTTCTTCAGCGCCTCGGCATCGCGGTCGTAGACGTGGCGCACGGCCTGGCCCAGCACCCGGCAGGCGTCGAACATGCTCGTCGCGTTCCAGATCGTGATCGGTTCCGGGCTGTTCGGCTCCCGCAACTGCTCCACCTGCAGGATCTCGCGCACCGACTGCGAGATGCTCAGGTTGCCGGCCGACAGCAGCACCATGAAGCGGTCGCCCGGCTTCTCGTAGACGATCATCTTGCGGAAGGTGCTGATGTTGTCGACCCCCGCGTTGGTGCGCGAGTCGGACAGGAACACCAGGCCCGCATTGAGCTTGATGCCGACGCAGTAAGTCATGGTTGGAGCAGCTTCCTGAGCGTGTAGAGCGCGTCGAGCGCATCCCGGGGGCTGAGCGCGTCCGGGTCCAGCGCCGCGAGCGCGGCTTCCACCTTGCTGGGGGCCGGGGCGTCGGCGGCGGGGGGCGGCGCGAACAAGTCTACCTGCTCGCGGCTCTGCTCCTGGTGCTGCTCCAGGGCCGCCAGCGCATGGCGGGCGTGGTTGACCACGCCGGCCGGCATGCCCGCCAGCCGCGCCACCTGGATGCCGTAGCTGCGGCTGGCGGGGCCCGGCTGGATCTCGTGCAGGAACACGATGTCCGAGCCGGACTCCGTCGCGCCCACGTGCACGTTGACGGCGCAGTGGTGCTTCGCCGGGAACTCGGTGAGCTCGAAGTAATGGGTGGCGAACAGCGTGAAGGCCTGCGTGCGGTCGTGCAGGTGGGCCGCGATGCCGGAGGCGAGCGCCAGCCCGTCGAAGGTGGAGGTGCCGCGGCCGATCTCGTCCATCAGCACCAGCGACTGCGCCGTGGCGCCGTGCAGGATCTGCGCGGCTTCCGTCATCTCCAGCATGAAGGTGGATTGCGCGTTGGCCAGGTCGTCGGCCGCGCCGATGCGGGTGTGGATGGCGTCCATGGGCCCGAGGCGGCAGGCCTGCGCGGGCACGTAGGAGCCCATGGCGGCCAGCAGGCAGATCAGCGCCACCTGGCGCATGTAGGTCGATTTGCCGCCCATGTTGGGGCCGGTGATCACCTGCATCCGCTGCTTCGGGCCGAGGCGCGTGTCGTTGGGGATGAAGGCGCCGGCGCTGGTTTCGGCCAGGCGCGCCTCCACCACCGGGTGGCGGCCTTGCGCGATCTCGATGCCCGGCTCCTTCATGAACTGCGGCCGGCACCAGTTCAGGGTGAGCGAACGCTCGGCCAGCGCGCACAGGGCGTCGAGCGTGGCGAGCGCCCGCGCGAGCCGCGCCAGGGCCGGCACGTGTTCCTGCAGGGCGTCGAGCAGCTGCTCGTAGAGCCACTTCTCGCGCGCCAGCGCGCGCTCCTGCGCCGACAGCGCCTTGTCCTCGAAGGCCTTGAGCTCCGGGGTGATGAAGCGCTCGGCGTTCTTCAGCGTCTGGCGGCGCTTGTAGTCGTCCGGCACCTTGTCCAGCTGCCCCTGCGTGACTTCGATGTAGAAGCCGTGCACCTTGTTGTACTGCACGCGCAGGTTGGCGATGCCGCTGCGGGCGCGCTCGCGCGCCTCCAGCTCCAGCAGGAAGCCGTCGCAGTTGTCCTGGATGGCGCGCAGTTCGTCCAGTTCGGCGTCGTGGCCGGCCGCGATCACGCCGCCGTCGCGCACCAGCGCCGCCGGGTCCTCGCGCAGGGTGCCCACCAGGCGCTCGGCGCAGCCGGGCGGCGGCTGCAGGTCGCGCGCCGTGCCGGCCAGCAGGCCGGGCAGGCCCTCGACGAGCGACGAGAGATGCTGCGCCTTCTCCAGCGCCCAGCGCAGGCCCACCAGCTCGCGCGGGCGCGCCTGGCGCAGCGCGATGCGGGCCGTGATGCGCTCGACGTCGCTCACGCCCTTCAACTCGCCGCGCAGCCGCTGGTACAAGCCTTCGCGCAGGCCGCCGATCGCATCCAGCCGCTGGCCGGCGACGGTGCGGTCGCGCAGCGGTTCCAGCAGCCAGGACTTGAGCATGCGGCTGCCCATGCCCGTCATGCAGGTGTCCAGCAGCGAGAAGAGGGTGGGGCTGTCCTCGCCGCGCAGTGTCTGCACCAGTTCCAGGTTGCGGCGGGTGGCGGGCGGCAGCTCGATGCGTTCGCCGTCGCGCACCACCTGCAGCTGGCGCACGTGCGACAGCGCCCGGCCCTGGGTATGTTCGGCGTAGGCGAGCAGGGCGGCGGCGGCGGCGTGCGCGTGCGGCAGTTCGTCCGCGCCCCACGCGGCCAGGCTGGCGGCCTGCATCTGTTCGAGCAGCTTGCGCTGGCCGAGGCCGGCGTCGAACTGGAACTCGGGCCGCTGCGTCAGCGGGATGGAGCCGCGCAGCAGCTGCAGCCGGTCGCGGAAGGCCGGCGTGACGTCGGCGGCGTGCAGCAGTTCGCTCGGCGCGATGCGCACGATCCAGTCGCCCAGCGCGTCGCCGTCGCATTCGGCCAGCTGCAGCGCGCCCTGCGTGACACTGAGCCAGGCCAGCCCCAGCTTGTGGCGCGGGCCCTGGTGCACGGCCAGCAGCACCGCCTCGGACTTCTCGTTCAGGAGTTCGCTGTCGGTGAGCGTGCCGGGGGTGACCACCCGGATCACCTTGCGCTCCACCGGTCCCTTGGCCGCACCGACCTCGCCCACCTGTTCGCAGATGGCGACCGATTCGCCGCAGCGGATCAGGCGCGCGAGGTAGCTCTCCACCGAGTGGAAGGGCACGCCCGCCATGACCACCGGCTCGCCGGCGGACATGCCGCGGCGCGTCAGCGTGATATCGAGCAGCCGCGCCGCCTTCTCGGCGTCGTCGTAGAACAGCTCGTAGAAGTCCCCCATGCGGTAGAAGACAAGGGTTCCGGGGTACCCCGCCTTGATGGCGAGGTACTGCTGCATCATGGGGGTATGGGCGCTGAGATCGGGGACGGCGGACATGCAGCCGCGATTCTCCGGTATTTCCCCCGGCGCACCGGCTCAGGCCGTCTCCGCTTCCCGGATCTCGTTGAAATTCCGCACCACCGGCAGCGCCTGCGGATGCTCGCGCGCGAGGAAGGTGACCAGGCCCTCGCGGACGCGGCAGCGCAGGTCGAAGGCCTTGCCGGAATTCGAGGCGGAGACCAGCACCCGCACCTGGATGCAGCGCTCGGTGGTGTCCGTCACCTGCACCACGAACACGCGGCCGTCCCACTCGGGCGCGGACTCCACGATCCGCTTGGCCTCGGCCCGCACCGCGTCCAGCGGCGTCGCGTAATCCAGGTAGAGGAACACGGTGCCCAGGATATTGGAGCCGGTGCGCGTCCAGTTCTCGAACGGGTTCTCGATGAACCACTGCAGCGGGATCACCAGGCGGCGCTCGTCCCAGATCTTCAGCACCACGTAGGTGCCGGTGATCTCCTCGACCCGGCCCCACTCGCCCTTGACGATCAGCACGTCGTCGATGCGGATCGGCTGCGCCAGCGCCAGCTGCACGCCGGCGATCAGGTTGCTGAAGATGGGCCGCGCCGCCAGGCCGGCCACCAGACCCAGCACGCCGGCCGAGGCGAGCAGGCTGGCCCCGAGCTGGCGCGCGCCCGGGAAGGTCATGAGGCCGATGGCGATGCCGGCGATCAGCACCAGCACCATCGCGCTGCGCGAGAGCACGCGTGTCTGCGTCTCGATCCGGCGGGCCTGGAGGTTGTCCTCCACGCTCCTCGGGTTGCTCTCGATCACGCCGTTGGCCAGGCCCTCGATGGTCTCGAGCAGCAGCCAGGTGACCGCGGCGATCAGCAGCAGCCCCGCCGTGTGGCGAACGAAGCCGATCGAGGCCAGGTTGTCGGGCGCGGAGCCGAACACCACCTGCATCGCCAGCAGCGGCAGGGTGACGGCCGCGGCGCGCTCGGTGCAATCGAGCATCGAGCGCATGACGATCGAATTGCGCGTCATGCGCTTGAGCAGTGCGCGCAGCGAAACGTGCACCACCGTGGCCCCCAGCGCCGCAACGAGCGCGACGATCAGGGTGAACAGCCAGGTGGGATTGTCTTGAACTTGCTGGATCCAGGCCGCCACTGTGCTCAGGCCTCCTGCGGCGGGGGATCGTCGGCCTGCACGCCGGGCTGCGGCATGCCTTCCACCAGCTGCGGCGTGTTCTGGCGCACGTCCGCCTTGTCGCCGGCGCTGGCGAACTTGCTGTACTTCGACAGCAGCTTCACCAGTTGCCCGTAGATGCGCGGGTTGCCCGCCACGATCTCGCGCTGCTCCAGGAAATCGGCCTCGCCGGTGAAGTTGCCTACCAGCCCGCCGGCCTCGGTGATCAGCAGCGAGCCGGCGGCCACGTCCCAGGGCGAGAGCCCGGTCTCGAAGAAGCCTTCGGTGTAGCCGGCGGCCACGTAGGCGAGGTCCAGCGCGGCGGCGCCCGGGCGGCGCAGGCCGGCGGTGCGCTTCATGACGTCGGCCATCATGCGCAGGTACACGTTGAAGTTGTCGCCCGGGCGGAACGGGAAGCCGGTGGAGACCAGCGATTCCTTCAGCTGGGTGCGCTTGCTCACGCGGATGCGCCGGTCGTTGAGGAAGGCGCCGCGGCCGCGGGTGGCGGTGAAGAGGTCGTTGCGGGTGGGGTCGTAGATCACGGCCTGCTCGACGCGCCCCTTCACGAGCAGCGCGATGCTGACGCAGTAGACGGGAAAGCCGTGGATGAAGTTGGTCGTGCCGTCCAGCGGGTCGATCAGCCACACGTGATCGGACGCCGCCCTGCCGTGCTCGCGCCCGGACTCCTCGGCCCAGATGCCGTGGTCGGGGTAGGCCCCCAGCAGCGTGTCGATGATGGCGCGCTCGGCGGCGTGGTCGATCTCGGTGACGAAGTCGTTGGTCTGCTTCTGCGAGATGCGCACGGCTTCGACGTCGAGCGCCGCGCGGTTGATGATCGCGCCGGCGGCGCGGGCGGCCTTGACGGCCACGTTGAGCATGGGGTGCTGGTTGGACGACATGAGTTGTTCAAGAGCATCGTCCGCGAACGGACGGGACGCACTCCGGCGATGCGGATTGCCACGATAGCCCGATTTTAAGGCCGGGCCTGTCGGAGCCCGCCGACGCCTGCGCCCGGGGCCGGAGTTTGAGCCCGCTCAGGGTCCCGCGCGGGCCCGCCGGAGCGCCGGATGGCGCTTGATGCACGTCAACGGGCGCATTTCGCAATCTGCGAACAATTTCCACCTGACGAACTAACGGGATCCGAAATGTTGCAGATCCGGCTCCATGGCCGTGGCGGCCAGGGCGTGGTCACCGCGGCCGAGATGCTCTCGCTGGCCGCCTTCGAACAGGGCCGCCACGCGCAGGCCTTCCCCAGCTTCGGCTCGGAACGCACCGGCGCGCCGGTGGTCGCCTTCTGCCGCATCGACGACCGCGAGATCCGCTTGCGCGAGCCGGTGCTGCAGCCCGACGTGCTGATCGTGCAGGACCCGACGCTGCTGCACCAGGTGGACGTGTTCCAGGGCCTGAAGGAAGACGGCTACGTCCTGATCAACAGCAAGCGCAGCTTCGAGGAGCTGGGCGTGGGCGAGGTCGCGAGCCGCTTCCGGCCCGAGCGCCTGGCCACCGTGCCGGCCACCGAGATCGCGCTGCGCCACCTGGGCCGGCCGCTGCCCAACGCGGTGCTGCTCGGGGGGCTGGCGGCGCTGTCCGGGCTGGTGACGCTGCAGGCGGTGCAGCACGCCATCCGCCACACCTTCGGCGGCAAGGTCGCCGCGGCCAACGAGGCCGCCGCCGCCGAGGCCTTCGAGTACGTGACCCGTGAAATGCAGGAGCAGAAGGCATGCTGAAACAGATCGAAGGCTCGCGGGCCGTCGCCGAGGCGGTGGCGCTGTGCCGCCCCGAGGTGATCTGCGCCTATCCCATCTCGCCCCAGACCCACATCGTGGAGGGGCTGGGCGAACTGGTGAAGAGCGGCGAGCTCTCGCCCTGCGAGTTCATCAACGTGGAAAGCGAGTTCGCCGCCATGAGCGTGGCGATCGGCGCTTCGGCCGCCGGCGCGCGCAGCTACACGGCCACCGCGAGCCAGGGCCTGCTGTTCATGGCCGAAGCCGTCTACAACGCCTCGGGCCTGGGCCTGCCGATCGTGATGACGGTGGCCAACCGGGCGATCGGCGCGCCGATCAACATCTGGAACGACCACAGCGACTCCATGAGCCAGCGCGATTGCGGCTGGCTGCAGCTGTTCGCCGAGACCAACCAGGAGGCGGCCGACCTGCACATCCAGGCCTTCCGCCTGGGCGAGGAGCTGTCGATGCCGGTGATGGTCTGCATGGACGGCTTTATCCTCACGCACGCCGTGGAGCGGGTGGACCTGCCGACGCAGGCGGAGGTGGATGCCTTCCTGCCGCCCTACGAGCCGCGCCAGGTGCTGGACCCGAAGGAGCCGGTCTCGATCGGCGCCATGGTGGGCCCGGAGGCCTTCATGGAAGTGCGCTACCTCGCGCACGCCAAGCAGACGATGGCGCTGGAGCGCATCCCGGTGATCGCGCAGGAATTCGAACAGCGCTTCGGCCGCGCCTCCGGCGGCCTGGTGCGCCCTTACCGCTGCGAGGACGCCGAGACCATCGTGGTGGCGCTCGGCTCGGTGCTGGGCACGATCAAGGACACGGTGGACGAGATGCGCGCCGCCGGCGTGAAGATCGGCGTGCTGGGCATCCAGTCCTACCGGCCGTTCCCGCTGGCCGCCGTGCGCGCGGCGCTGCAGGAAGCGAAGCGCGTCGTGGTGGTGGAAAAGAGCTTCTCGGTCGGCCTGGGCGGCATCGTCTCCACCGACGTGCGGCTCGCGCTCTCGGGCATCCAGCTGCAGGGCTACACGGTCATCGCCGGCCTGGGTGGCCGGGCGATCACCAAGGCCTCGCTGGCGCGCGCCTTCGCCGACGCGATTGCCGGCCAGCTGCAGCCGCTGACCTTCCTCGACCTGGACTGGCGCATCGTCAACCGCCAGCTCGAACGCGAACGCCAGACGCGCCGCAGCGGCCCGATCGCCGAGAACCTGCTGCGCGACGTCGGCACCGTCGCTGCCAAGGTGGCCTGACATGAGCATGCAACCCATCAAGTTCTACCAGACCGGCACCTTCACGGTGGGCAACCGCCTGCTGGCGCCGGAGCAGCGTTCCGTGCAGGCCAGCATCGAGCGCAGCAACTCGCTCAACTCCGGCCACCGCGCCTGCCAGGGCTGCGGCGAGGCGCTGGGCGCCCGCTACGCGGTGGACGCCGCGATGCGCGCCACCAGCCGCCAGCTGATCGCGGCCAATGCCACCGGCTGCCTGGAGGTGTTCTCCACGCCGTATCCGGAAACGTCCTGGCAGCTGCCCTGGATCCACTCGCTGTTCGGCAACGCCGCGGCGGTGGGCACCGGCATCGCGGCGGCGCTGAAAGTCAAGGGCCGCAAGGAGGTGCGCGTGATCGCCCAGGGCGGCGACGGCGGCACCACCGACATCGGCTTCGGCTGCCTCTCGGGCATGTTCGAGCGCAACGACGACGTGCTCTACATCTGCTACGACAACGAGGCCTACATGAACACCGGCGTGCAGCGCTCCTCCGCCACGCCGGCGGCGGCGCGCACCGCCACCACCATGGCGGTGGGCGACGAGCCGGGCGCCACCTTCGGCCAGGGCAAGAACCTGCCGCTGATCGCGATGGCGCACGAGATCCCCTACGTGGCCAC
>NZ_DASSVG010000134.1:0-2479 GCF_035706265.1 Ramlibacter sp.
GTCAGGCTTCGCCGCGGCCCAGGGCGGTGGTGAGGACGATCTTGCCTAGCGCCTGGCGGTCGGCCACGAGGCGCAGGGCCTCGGCAGCCTGCTCCAGCGGGTAGCGGGCGGTGATCGCCGGTTGCACGCGGCCTTCGGCCAGCCAACCGACCAGCTCGGCGCGCAACTGCGCGTAGCGCTGCGGAAACTTCTTCGCGAAGGCGCCGTAGAACACGCCCACGATGCTGCAGCCCTTGAGCAGCGGCAGGTTCATCGGCAGCTTCGGGATGCCCGCGGTGAAACCGATGACGAGATAGCGGCCGCCCCAGGCCATGCCGCGCAGGGCGGGCTCGGCGTACTCGCCGCCCACGGGGTCGTAGACCACGTCCACGCCCTGGTCGCGCGTGAGCCGCTTGATCTCGTCCTTCAGGTTCTGCGGCGTGTAGAGGATGGTCTCGTCGGCCCCGCGCGCGCGGCACAGCGCCAGCTTCTCCGCGCTGGAGGCCGCGGCGATCACCCGCGCGCCGAGCAGCTTGCCCAGCTCGATCGCCGAAAGGCCCGTGCCGCCGGCGGCGCCGAGCACCAGCAAGGTCTCGCCGGGGGCGATGCGCGCGCAGTCCTGCAGGGCATAGTGGGTCGTGCCGTAGGTCATGAGCAGGGCCGCCGCCGCTTCCATGCGCACGCCGTGCGGCACCGGGACCAGCCGGTCCGGCGTGGTCACCACCTCCTCGGCGAAGCCGCCGTAGCGGCAGGCGGCGATGACGGGATCGCCGACGGCAAAGCCCGTCACCCCGGGGCCCAGCGCCTTCACCACGCCGGCCACCTCGCCGCCCGGCGAGAAGGGCAGCGGCGGCTTGATCTGGTAGCGGTCCTCGATGATCAGCGTGTCGGGAAAGTTGACGGCCGCGGCATGCACGGCCACCACCACTTCACCGGCCGCCGGCACCAGGGCCGGCAGTTCCTCCAGCGACAGCGTTTCCGGCGGCCCATGCCGCCGCGCCAACACGGCACGCATCGCTTCAGGCGCCCTTCACGTCCAGGCCGGCCTTGGTGAAGAGCTGCTTCCAGACGGGCTTTTCCTTCTGGTAGGCGGCAAAGAACTGCTCGCCGGTGCTGCCCACCGGGTCCATGCCGTTGTCCACGATCTTGTCGAACACCTCGGGCGTCTTCACCGCCGCCTGGTATTCGGCCGAGAGCCGCTGCACGATGGCCGCCGGGGTTTTGGCCGGCGCGATCACGCCCACCCAGCCCGGGTTCATGCTGAACACCGGCGCCGACCAGCCCTGCTCCGCCAGCGTCGGCACGTTGGGCATGTTCTTCAGCCGCTTGGTACCGGAGACGCCGATCATGCGCAGCTTGCCGCCCTCCACCTGGGGCTTGGCCGTCGAGGGCGCGAAGAACGCGAAGTTGATCTGCCCCCCCAGAAAGTCCTGCATCAGCGGCGTCTCGCCCTTGTACGGCGAATGCACCATGCCGGCCTGCAGGGAATCGCTCACCTCCAGCAGGGCCACGTGGCCGTAGTGGCCGATGGCGGTGGAGCCGTAGCTCAGCTTGCCCTTGTGCGCCTGGACGTACTTGAGGAATTCGGCGGCGTCGTGGATTGGCAGCGCCGTCGGCACGCACAGCACCATGGGCACGGTGGCCAGCAGGCTGATGAAGGCGAAGTCGGTGGCTGCGTTGTACGGCACCTCGTTGTTCAGCAGCGGGCTGGCGATGATGCTCGACGAAGCGGTGGCGCCGATGGTGTAGCCGTTGGGCGCCGCCTTGGCCACGGCGTTCACGCCCACCATGCCGCCCGCGCCGGCGCGGTTGTCGATCACGATCGGCTGGCCGATCTTGTCGGCGGCCTGCTTGCTCACGGTGCGCATCACCAGGTCGGTGACACCGCCGGCTGCGTAGGGCACGATGAACTTGATCGGCTGGTTCGGGAAGTCCGTCGACTGGGCGAACGCGCGCGGGCCGAGGCCCAGCAGCGCGCTGCCGGCGGCCGCGCGCGTCAGCAGCTGCCGGCGGGAGAGGGAGAGAGGATGCATGTTGTCTCCTTGACGGTCCGCTATGGGGAGTGCGGGCCTCGGCGCATCCTAGGAAGGCCCGCCGGCGCGGCCATCGTCGGTTGAGACGATTTCGGGCGCTCGCGGCGGCCACGGCCGCGATTCGTCGGTTGCGACGATGCCCCGCCCCTCCCCCCTTCCTAGCATCCCCTGGCATGCCGGCACTGCAGGTGCCGCCACAGGAGACAAAATTGGATTTCGACATCCCCGAGGACTTGCGCGCCACGCTGCGCGACATCGACGCCTTCGTCGAGCGCGAACTGGTGCCGCTGGAGCAGGCCCATCCCCAGTTCTTCGACCACCGCCGCGAGTTCGCCCGCACCGACTGGGAGCGCGGCGGCATTCCCCACTCCGATTACGAGGCTGTGTGCCGCGAGGCGCGCGACCGCTGCGACCGCGCCGGCTTCCTGCGCCTGGGCCTGCCGAAGTCGGTGGGCGGCAAGGAGGCC
>NZ_DASSVG010000135.1:0-6817 GCF_035706265.1 Ramlibacter sp.
TGCGCCACGCTCGACGAACGCCAGCGCGAGTGGATCTTCCAGCCCGGCGACCGCACCTGGGCCGGCGGCACGGCCTACGCCGAGGGCATGGAGGACGTCTGGATAGCCTTCGACTCCCGGGTCACGGGCAAGCCTTCGCGCCTGCACGGCCTGTGGCTCGCCGCCGAGGAGAGCCCGGAGACCCGGCCGGTGCTGCTCTACCTGCACGGCGCCCGCTGGAACGTCACCGGCTCGGCGCCGCGCATCCGCCGCATGCAGGAACTGGGCTTCAACGTGCTGGCGATCGACTACCGGGGCTTCGGCAAGTCCACGCGCGAACTGCCCTCCGAGGAGATGGCCTACGAGGATGCGCGCTCGGCCTGGGACTGGCTCGCGCGCCGCTACCCGCAGCGCCCGCGCTACGTGTTCGGCCATTCCCTGGGCGGCGCGGTCGCGATCGACCTCGCCTCGCACGTCGAGGACGAGCAGGGCGTGATCGTGGAAGGCACCTTCACCTCCATCCCCGACGTGGCGAGCTCGATGAAGTGGGGATGGCTGCCGATCGGGCCGCTGATCACGCAGCGCTTCGAGTCGATCCGCAAGGTGGCCGGGGTGCACTCGCCGCTGCTGGTGGTGCACGGTGCCAACGATTCGCTGATCGACGCCTCGCTGGGCCGCCGCCTCTACGAGGCCGCGACGGGGCGCAAGCGCTTCCTGCTGGTGGAAGGCGGCTCGCACCACAGCACCATGGCCCTCGGCCAGGCGCAGTACCGCGAGGCGCTCGCCCAGTTCTTCAGGCTGCAGTAGCGCGCTGCAGGACGGCGAGCGCCGCGCGCACGTCCTCGATCGGGATCTGCCCCGGCGCCGAAGCCGCCGCCCCCACAGCGAAGGTCAGGGCCGAGCCGAAGGCACCGCCGCACAGGCGCGTAACGGCGCCCAGCCCGCCCATGGCCATGCTGATCACGGGAATGCCCAGCGTGCGGCTGGCCTGCAGCGTGGCGCCGAGCAGCCGGTGCACGTCTTCCATGGCCTGCGGCATCACCGCCACCTTGGCGACGTCGGCTTCGAGCCGCTGCGCCTGCTCGAAGCGCGCCCGTAGTTCGGCCTCGTCCGGGGTGTACTGGAAGTCGTGGAACGACAGCACCAGCGGCAGGCCGTGGCGGCGCGTGAGCGCGCGCACCTGCGCCACGTGCGCGGCCTCGTTGCCCATCTCGAAGTCCATCAGGTCGGCGCAGCCGCTGGCCGCCACCGCCTCGTACAGCGCCAGCACCTGCGGCTCGTCGAGCGCGATCGGCTGGCCGCCCTCGCGCTGGCAGCGCCGGGTGAAGAGGATCGGGATGCCGGCGCTGGCCGCGCGCAGGTCGGCGGCGGCGGCGAGCACCTCGCCCGTGTCGCCGATCGCCTCGAAGAAGTCGACCCGCCATTCCAGCAGGTCCGGCTGCTTGGCCGCGACGGCGGCGGCTTCGCTGGCCAGCGCCGCGCGCGAGCGGGCCACGAGCGGCGCGCACACGGCAGGCAGCCGCCCACCGGCCAGGGGGCGGCCGTCGACTTGGATCGGGATCATCGGGGCATTCTAAGCAGCGGCCGGGCACCGCCCGGGTGCGCTGCCGCGCGCATCCCGCGTGCCGGCTAGCGTTCGGAATCCGCCTGCGGACGATCGGGGTTGCTGCCGCCCTGCGGCTTGCCTGCGTCGCCCTGCTGCTTGCCCGCGTCGCCTTTGCCGGCGGGCGCGCTGTCGCCGGCTTCCGGCTTGCGCAGGCCAAGCCTGGCCAGTTCGCGCTCCAGCAGCTCCTTGCGCACGGCGAGCGGCAGCGTCTCGGTGGCCCAGGTTCCGGAAACGGTATCCTGCGGCCCGTTCCCAGGTCGATCAGCACCCATGAAGTGCCATGCTAGGCACGTGCCAGCGACTGGCTGTCGGACAGTGCGGAGATGGTTGTCGGACAAGCCCGGACAAAGCTGAGCGGTGACGGCCGACTCAGGGACCGGAATTCTCGCGGTCCTCGAGGTCGTGGAACCACTGCATGAAGGCGCCCGTCTCGGTCTTGTCGAACACCGCGTCGGCGCCGAGTTCCATGCAGTGCTGCCGCACCCCGGGCGTCGCGTAGCTGCTGAACACGACGATGCGGCCACCGGCCGGGTCCGCCCGGCAGCGGCGGATCACGTTCATGCCGGCGCCCTGCTCCAGCACGAGGTCGATCACGGCCACGTCCCAGCCGCCGGGATGCTCGTCGAGCCACAGGTTCGCTTCGGCCTCGGTGCTGGCGTTGGCCACCACGCTGAAGCCGCCCAGGGAATCGAACATCTCGCCCAGCAAACCGCGCATCCGCTGCATGTCCTCCACGAGGAACACCCTCAGGTCCACGCCCTGGCATCTCCCTTGGTACTCTGGAGTCCCCATTCTGGATGCCCTTCCCCGGTGCACGGGGGCCACTGCAACCATTTGCGTACGGGCATGCGGCCCTGTCGCATCTGCTAACCTCGATCGATGCCCACCTCCGCCCTGCCCGCCACGGTGGCGCTCGCCGGGCCCACCGCCTCGGGCAAGAGCGCCGCTGCGCTCGCGCTGGCGCAGGAGCTGGATGCCGAGATCGTCAGCGTCGACTCGGCCCTGGTCTACCGCGGCATGGACATCGGCACGGCCAAGCCGAGCGCCGAGGAACGCGCCCGGGTGGTCCACCACCTCATCGACATCCGCGACCCGGCCGAGGCCTACAGCGCGGCGGAGTTCGCCACCGATGCGCGCCGGCTGCTGCAGGAGATCCGCGCCCGCGGCCGCCGCGTGGTGCTGGCCGGCGGCACGATGCTCTACTTCAAGGCCTTGTTCGAGGGGCTCGATGCGATGCCGCCGGCCGACCCCGAGGTGCGCGCGGCGATCGAGGCCGAAGCCGCGCGCAGCGGCTGGCCGGCACTGCATGCGCAGCTGGCCGCGGTGGACGCGCCCACGGCGGCGCGCCTGGCACCCAACGACGCGCAGCGCATCCAGCGCGCGCTCGAAGTGTTCCGGGTGAGCGGCCAGCCCTTGTCGCAGTTCCACCAGAACGCCGCGCGCGAACCCTTGCCGCAGCCGGACCTGTTCCTCTCGCTGGAGCCGAGCGACCGCGGCTGGCTGCACGCGCGCATCGCGCAGCGTTTCGACGCCATGCTGGCCGCCGGCTTCCTCGACGAGGTGCGGCGCCTGCGCGCGCGCGGCGACCTGCACCCGGCGCTGCCCAGCATGCGCTGCGTGGGCTACCGCCAGGCCTGGGAAGCGCTGGACGGCCAGTGGCCGGCGGAGCAGCTGCGCGAGCGCGCCATCGCGGCGACGCGCCAGCTCGCCAAGCGCCAGCTCACCTGGCTGCGCGGGATGCCGAAGCGGCGCGTGATCGCCTGCGACGCGCCGGACGCACTGGCGCAGGTGCTGCGGGCCGCGGGGGTGGAGGCCTGATGCTGCAGGTGCAGGGGCTCGCCAAGCGCTACGGCGACGTCGACGTGTTCCGCGACGTCACGCTCGCGGTGGCGGCGCGCGAATTCGTCGCCATCGTCGGCGAATCGGGCGTGGGCAAGTCCACGCTGCTCAATTGCATGGCGGGGCTGGACGTCTGGCAGGCCGGCCGCATCCTGGTGGACGGCGTGGACCTCGCCACGCTCGACGACGAAGGCCGCGCGCTGCTGCGGCGGGCCAAACTGGGTTTCGTGTTCCAGGCCTTCCACGTGCTGCCGCACCTGGACGTGGCGCAGAACGTGGGCTTGCCGCTGCTGCTGCTCGGGCGGCCCGATGCGCAGCGGGTGGAGGCGATGCTGCGCGCCGTGGGCCTGGAGGGACTGGGGGCGCGCCTGCCGCAGGAACTGAGCGGCGGCCAGCTGCAGCGCGTGGCCATCGCCCGCGCGGTGGTGCACGGGCCGAAGCTGCTGCTGGCCGACGAGCCCACCGGCAACCTCGATCCGCAGACCGCCGCGCGGGTGATGGAAGTGCTGCGCGCGCAGGCGCACGAAAGCGGCGCGGCCCTGGTGCTGGTGACGCATTCGGCGGCCGCCGCCGCGCAGGCGGACCGGGTGCTGCAGTTGCGCAGCGACGGGATCAGCGCCTGATCAGCCGCCCGGCGCCGTCAGCCCGAGCTTCTGCGCCAGCGTGACCGCCGGCACGGCGCCGTCGATCGTCACCAGCCCGCCGGTCTGCGTGTGCTTGCCGACGATGGTGGGCACGCCGGTGAAGCCGAAGCTGGTGAACAGCGCCGTGTTGGCCTTGACGACCTCCTTGTGCTGGTCGTCCACGCCCATGGCGCTGATGCCGCCCTGCTGGCTGCGCACGGAGGTCTCGTTCTCCTCCATCTTCGTCACCGGATCCTGCGCGCCGAGGATGGCCGCGCCCTGCGAGATGCTCTTCTCGCCGATCAGGCCGACCGGGATCCACACGAAGCGCGCCTGCGACTTCAGCGGCTTGACGTTCTCCCACAGCGCGGCGCAGTGCGGGCACTGCGGATCGAAGAACACGTAGATGACCCGCGTGGCCATCGTGGAGCCGACGTTGAAGCCCTTGGCCTTCTGCTCGATCGCTTCGATCGAGACCGGCTGCGGCGCGGGCTTGCCCCCGCTGCCGGCGGACGCGCCGGAGGAAGAGGAGGATTCCTGGCCGCAGGCCGCCAGCAGGCAGGCGGCAGCGGAGGCGCTGAGGACGAGGCGGCGCTTCATGATGCGGTGGCGGCCGCGAGGCCGCCGAGCTCGGAACAGTAGTCCATGAATTCCCGGGTCTGCGATTTGAGGAACACGGCGTCGGCGCCGAGCTTCAGGCAGTGCTTGCGGATGCCGTCGCTCGCGTAGTCGCTGAAGACCACGATGTTACCGCCGCCGGCTTGCACCGCATCGCGCGCGCCCGGGATCACGGCCATGCCGGTGCCCTGATCGAGCACGAGGTCGATGATGGCAAGGTCCCAGGCGCCGGGATTCTCCTGCAGCCACAGCTTGGCCTCGGCCTCGGTGCGCGCCACGTCCACCAGGCGGAAATCGCCCAGCGTCGCGAGCAGGTCGGCCAGGACGCCCTGCACCTGCTTCATGTCCTCGACCAGGAATACGCGCACGCTCACCTCGGGCCCGCCTTGCTCCAGCGTCTGACCGGCGATTCTAGTGCGGGGGTACTGTCGGGTGGGGCGCTCAGGCATCGGCCTGGACCTGTTCCAGCAGCTCGGCCACCTGCTCGAGGTCCTCGGCGGCCCGCTGCACCTTGCGTTCGAGCGCGGCGTTCTGCCGTATCGCCCAGGCGACGTCGCGCTTCTCCTTCACGCCCGGCGGGATCTCGCGCTCCAGTGCCCCGTGGGTCAGGCCCAGTTCGGCGCTGGCCACCTCGAGTTCGCGCTGCACTTCCTCCGTTCTGGTCTTGGCCTCCTCGATCCTGGGTTCAGGCGGATGGCTCATGGGACTCCTTTCGTTGCACGGTTATCCCGAAGACTAAGGACCGCACCACGCAGCCCCGGTCCGACGGGGGCCCGCGCATCCGCCGGAAGAGCCCGCGTCGTGCGCACCGCGGCGGCCGTATCGGCGTCGGCCGACCCGCGGGGCGGATGCCGCACTTCTCCTACAGGGCGCGGCATGCGCGCTGACCATCATGGCTGGACCTTTTCACCGGAGAACGATCCATGCCGAACACCCGAGGCGAAAAAGACGCCTGCGACCTGCTCGACGCCGACCACCGCGCCGTCAAGAAGCTGTTCAAGGAATACGAGGAGCTCACCAACTCGCGCGGACGCACCGTCGCGCAGAAGAAGATGGACCTGGCCCGCCAGATCTGCCACGAGCTCACCGTGCACGCGCAGATCGAGGAAGAAATGTTCTACCCCGCGCTGCGCGACGTGCTGAAGGACACCGACATGGTGGCCGAAGCCGAAGTGGAACACCAGTCGGCCAAGGACCTCATCGCGCAGATCGAAGGGATGGACGCGGCCGACGAGATGTTCGACGCCAAGGTCAAGGTTCTGGGCGAGTACGTGGACCACCACGTCAAGGAGGAACGCAACGAGATCTTCCCCAAGGCCCGCTCGGCACGGAAGCTGGACCTGGTGGCGATGCGCGACGAGCTGATGGCGCGCAAGGAAGAACTGATGGGAGAGATGGCCTGATCCTTCCGGGTTGCGGCGCGCGCGCGGCGGCACAATGGGCCGCATGCTCGCGCTCCTCGCGGTCTATTCCTGGCAGGAACTGAGGCATCACGCCTGGCGCAGTGCGACCGCGGTGCTGGCGGTCACGCTGGGCGTGGCGCTCGCCTTTTCCGTCCACCTGATCAACGCATCGGCGCTGGACGAGTTCTCCAGCGCGGCGCGCTCCGCCGGCGGCGAGCCGGACCTGGAACTGCGCGCCGCGCAAGGCGGCTTCGACGAATCGCTCTATGGCCGCGTCGCCACCGACGCGCGCGTGGCCCGGGCCAGCCCCGTGCTGGAATTGCAGACGCTCGCCGTGGCGCGCGATGGCGAACGCACCGCCGTGCGCGTGCTGGGCATCGATGCGCTGGAGGTCGGCGCCACGGCGCCGCAGCTGGTGCCCGTGCCGGGTGAAGGGGTCGATCGCCTCTCCGTGCTGGGGCCCGACACCGTGTTCCTCAATGCCGCCGCACGCGAAGTGCTGCCGGCCGGGCGCGTGCGGGTGCAGGCGGGGCTCGCGCTGCGCGAGCTGCGCGTGGCCGGCACCACCGGCGCGGGCGGCGGGCCGCTGCTGGTGCTGGACATCGGCGCCGCGCAGGACCTGTTCGGCCGCGGCGGCCAGCTCCCGCGCAACGACGTCCGCCTGCAGCCCGGCGTCGCGCGCGAGGCGTGGCTGCAGCAGCTGCAGCTCCCCGCCGGCGTGCAGGTCGCGCAGCCGGGCGACGCCGGCC
>NZ_DASSVG010000136.1:0-6055 GCF_035706265.1 Ramlibacter sp.
CCTGCATGCCGAGCGCGCGCGCGGCTTCCACGTTGGGCAAGAGATCGTCGAACAGCAACGCCTCGTCGGCCGCCACGCCGATCGCATCGAGCACATGCCGGAACGCCGCGGCATCGGGCTTGCGATGCCCGATCTCGTGCGACACGAACACGCGCTCGAAGCGTGGCAGCAGGCGCGGAAAGGCGCGCTCGATCTCGGCCACGTGGACGGGATTCGTGTTGCTGATCGCGTAGCGCGGCACGTCGGCGCGGATCGCATCGAGCAGGCGCACGGTCTCCTCGATCTCTGCGACCAGCAGGGCGTTGAAGCCGGCACGAATCGTCGCCGGGTCGCACTCCAGCGCCAGCGCTTCGCGCAGGTGCGCCAGGTAGCCTTCGGGCGGCAGCGCGCCGCTCTCGTGGCGCAGGAAGGGCTCGTCCTGCCGGAAAGCTTCACGCAGTTCCTCGGGCGAGAGGCGCGAGTGCGGCTGCCACACCGTCAGCGGGCGGGCGAAATCGATGTCGAGCACCACGCCGCCGAGGTCGAACAGCACGGCGCGGGTGGCGGGGAAAGAGGACTTCATGGGCTGCGATTGTCCCCGGCCGTGCCGCGTTTCGGCTAAGGTTGCCCGCGCCTGCCATGTCCTTCCTCGACCTGCTCGGAGCGCTGCTCACCGCGGTGGCCGTGCTCGGCTACGTCAACTACCGCCTCGTGCGCCTGCCCGACACGATCGGGATCACGGCCATGGGCCTGCTCGTGTCCTTCGTGCTGGTGCTGGCGGGCAACGCCATTCCCGGTGCGTCGGAGTGGGCGCGCACGCTGGCGGGCCGCTTCGATTTCTCCGCGCTCGTGCTGCACGGCCTGCTGAGCGTGCTGCTGTTCGCGGGCAGCCTGCACGTCAACATCGCGGAGCTGGCGCGCATGAAGCTGCAGGTGTTCGTGCTGTCCACGGTGGGCGTGCTGCTGTCGACCCTGCTGGTGGGCTGCGGCGCCTGGGCGATGTTCCGCGCGCTCGGCACGGAGCTGCCCCTGCGCTGGTGCCTGCTGTTCGGCGCGCTGATCTCGCCGACCGATCCGATCGCGGTGCTGGGCGTGCTGAAGACCGTGGGCGTGCCGCGCTCGCTGGAGGTGGAGATCGCCGGCGAAAGCCTGTTCAACGACGGCACCGGCGTGGTCGCCTTCCTGGTGATGCTGGGCATCGCGACCGGCACGCAGGAACCGACTCTCGCCTCCGTCGGCCTGCTGCTGGCCGAGGAGATCCTCGGCGCGGTGCTGCTGGGGCTGGCGCTGGGTTACGCGGCCTTCTTCATGCTGCGCGGCGTCGACAGCTATCCGGTGGAGATCCTCATCACGCTGGCGCTGGCCACCGCCGGCTACAGCCTGGCCGAACACCTGCACGTCTCGGCACCGATCACGGTGGTGGTGGCGGGCCTGGTGATCGGCAACCACGGGGCCAAGCGCGCGATGAGCGAGGCCACGCGCCAGCACCTGTTCTCGTTCTGGGACCTGATCGACCAGGTGCTCAACCTCGTGCTGTTCGGGATGGTGGGCCTGCAGTTGCTGGCGTTCGCGGGGCACCCCGCCTCCTACCTCGCGGCCTTCCTGCTGGTGCCCGTGGTGCTGGCCGCACGCTTCGCGAGCGTCGGCCTGCCGGCGCTGGTGCTGGGGCCGTGGTTGAAGCACCGCTCGCCCCACGGCGTGAAGGTGCTCACCTGGGCCGGCCTGCGCGGCGGCATCTCGGTGGCGCTCGTGCTCTCGCTGCCGGCCTTCGAGGGGCGCGACACCTTCATCCTCGGCACCTATGCGGTGGTGCTTTTCAGCCTGCTGGTGCAGGCACCGACGCTCGGGTGGTACCTGCGGCGGCTGGGGATCGGGGCGGCGGCGCCGGTCGACGCGAGCGCGTCGCTGCAATCGCGGGCTTGAACGCGCGCGCGTGCCCCCAACCCTGCCCTTCCCCGGAGGGGGGGGGAGAAAGAACTTCGCTCCGCCCGCGCGCCGGCGTCCTCCGACTAGGCTGCCTCGGCCGCCGCCTGCCGCAGCAGCGCGAAGGGCGGCGCATCCTTCACCAGCAGCACACTGCAAGGCGCCTCGGCCGCCACGCGCGCGGGAATGGTCGGAATCCAGCGCCGCAGGGCCAAGCCGTGGGTCGCGGCGCCGATCACGATCAGGCTCACCTGGTTGGCCTCCGCGTAGGCGAGCAGGGCGCCGGCCACGTCGTCCGACTGCAGCACGTGGAAGGACACCTGCCGGTCGTGCAGGTCGATGCCGCGGCACCACTGGCGCAGCTGCTCGCTGTGGTAGCGGTGCACGGCCGCTTCCTCCACCTGCGGGTCCGGGTCGACCACCGTTACGCACGCGAGCCGCGCGCCGGGGCGGATGCCCAGCGAGCGCCGGGTGGCCTGTCGCAGCCCATAGAGAACCGCATCGCTGGTGTCGTGGTGCGGCACCGCCACCATCACGATCGGCACCTCGTCGATGCGCTCGGTGGGCAGCGGGCTCGGCTCGTAGTGCATGCCGGCGGCGCGGATCCAGCGGCGGAATTGTGAGCTGAAGGAGGTGCGGGTGGTGCGCAGCCCGCGCGCGCCCACTTCCACCTGCTGCGGGTTGGCGAGGTCGAAGGCCAGGTGCGCAGCCGAAGGCGGGCGGTTGGCGGCGGCGCTTTCCAGGCAGTGCAGGATGATCTCCTGCAGCCAGGGCGGCACGTCGGGGTTGAGCGCTCGCGGCGGCGAGGGATCCATCCACAGCCGCTGGCGCAGGCCGCCGGTGGTGGCCGGCGCGCCGAAGGGCAGCTCGCCGGTGGCCAGCTCGTAGAGCATCACGCCGATGGCGAAGACGTCGCTGCGTGGATCGCCGCGCACGCCCACCACCTGCTCGGGCGCCATCCAGGCGGGCGAACCGATGGCGGGCCGCAGGTCGGCGGCGAGCAGGTCGGGATAGTGCGCGTGCCAGCTCAGGCCGAAGTCCAGCAGCACGCAACTGCCGTCGGCGCGGAAGATCACGTTGGCGGGCTTCAGGTCGAGGTGCACGGCGTTCTGCCGGTGCAGGCTGTGCGCGGCCAGCGCGATGGCGCGGCCCCAGTGCGCGATGTCCGTGGCCGCGGGGCGGCGCTGCAGCGGCGACAGGTCGTCCAGCATCTGCTGCAGCGTGCGGCCCTCGATGTACTCCATCACCAGGTAGGGCAGCCGGTGCATGTCGCCGGCGGCGACGAAGCGCGGCACGTGGGGACCTTCCAGCGCCTGCAGCATCTGGTGCTCCACCTCGAAGCCCACCAGGTTCTCGGCGCCTTCGCCGCCGCCCATGCGCGGCAGCTTCATCATCATCGGAAAGCCGGGATCGGGGCGGCCGCCGTCGTAGCGCACGCGGTAGATCTCCGCCATGGCGCCGGAGTGCACCCGCGGGCCGATCACGAAGCCGTCGATCACCGAACCTTCCTGCAGTCTCATCGTCCCCGCTCCAGTCGCGCCGCAAAGCTTTCCGGCAGGCCGGCGGCGCGGATGGCCGCCGCGGCCGCAGTGTGGTCGTACGCTATGCGGTGGAAGGAGAGGCGCGACTGCGCCATGTCAAACAGGGCATACATGGCGCGCGGGTCGCCGTCGCGCGGTTGCCCGACGGAGCCGACGATGGCGAGCCAGTGGCGATGCGCGGCCAGCGGCACCGGCACGTCGGGCACGGGCGAGAAGGCCATCGGCTGGCCGTCGGCCGCGCGGTAGTACAGCTGCTGCTGGTGCACGTGGCCGCAGAAGACCTTGGTCGCGCCCCATTGGCGCTGCGCCGCGCCGAGTGCGCGCCGCACCAGTGCCGGCCGGTCCAGGTATTGCCATTGCGCCGGCTCGTAGGGATCGGCGTGCACCAGCAGCGCGTCGCCGATGCGCGCGGTGAGCGGCAGGCTGGCGAGGAATTCGCGGTGGCGCGGCGCCAACTGCGCGCGTGTCCAGTCGGCGCCGAGTTGCTCGCCGGTGCCGCCGCTGGCCGGTGCGCCGTGCGCCGCGGCGTCGTGATTGCCGCGCACGACCAGCGCCCCGCGTTCGGCCAGCTCCATCACGGTGTCCAGCACCGGCACCGGCTCGGCCCCGTAGCCGACCAGGTCGCCCAGGATGGCGAAGCCGTCGGCCCCCGCGCGGCGCGCATGCGCCAGGCACGCCAGCAGCGCGCCCCGGTTCGCATGCAGGTCCGAGAGCAGGGCCAGCCTCATGCAGCCATATTCTGCCGGGCGCAGGGGCGCTGATTGACGGAGGTCAACTTTGCGCGGGGGGTGCACGCCGAGACTGGTAATCAGGCGTAAGAAGGAGTACCTCATGAGCACGCAGCAAGACCACGGCCCCGACACCATCCCCGCCGCCACCGAGCTGCACGGCCCGGTGAACGATTTCCACGGCGCGCACGGCCACATCATCGAAGGCCTGCATGCGATGGAGAAGCTGCCGGAGCTGGCGGAGGCGCTGGACCGCGCACGCCACATCGCGCATGCCACGCTGACGCTGTTCGACAAGGTGGTCCACGAGCACCATGCGGACGAGGAGCAGGAGCTGTTCGTGCACGTGCAGAAAAGTTGCCGCGACGTGCGCGAAGGCCACCGCGTGCAGGAACTCGTGGCGCGCCTGGCGGCCGATCACCGCCGCATCGAGAAGATGTGGGTGAAGGTGCGCCCCGCCGTCGCGGCGACGGCCCAGGGCCGGGTGCACGGCGTGCCCGATTTCCGGGCCGAAGTGGCGAAGCTGGTGGAGCTGTACCTGGAGCACGCGCAGCTGGAGGAGGAGGTGTTCCTGCCGCTGGCCGATGCGATCCTCGGGCGCGATGCCAACCACATGGCGGCATTGGACGTGGCGCTGCACCTGCGCCATGCACCGCCGACGCGCGGGGCGTACGTGTGACGCGCGCGTGGAGTTCGTAGGCTGGTGCTGACCGCGCGCAACGCGCGCCGGAAGCCCAGCGCTCCGCTGCGCTCGCGGATCGCTGGGCTTCGCGTTTCGCGGCTCAGCGCCAGCCGACCAGCCGCCGCAGCTCCGTGACAGGCGCCAGCCGCAGCCTCACCACCACCGCTGCTGTCCCGGCTGCGGCTCGCTGTGGCAGCGCTCGCAGGTGAACATCGCGGTGAAGGCCACCTTGGCGTGGCAGACACCGCAGGATTCGCCGGCCAGGATCTTCGGCATCGTGGTGGGATTCGCGCCGGCTTTCGGCACGAACAGCGCGTCGTGGCAGTTCGCGCACGCGAGCCACTGGGTGTGGGCGCCGTGCGGGAACTTCACGTACGGCATCTGCGCCGTGTTCTTCATCAGGACGTCGAGCTCCAGCACCTGCATCGCTGCGTCCCCGCGCACCGAGGCGCGCGGCTGGATCGCGCCTTCGCGCAGCGCCCGCACCCAGTCCGGCCGCCCGCGCGCATCCGAAGGCAGGACCGCGAAGGCTTCCTTCGGCTGCTGCAGCTTCGCGTGATCGGGATTGGCGGGATCGTGCACCGGAGGCGGCGGGCCGGCTTCGGTGGCGGGCTCGGGCAGGGCGCCGAACAGGTCCTCCGGCAACTCGGGCAGGGCGCCCTGGGCCTGCGCCGCCGCGCCGCCCGCGATGGCCAGCGCGCCGGTGACCAGCGCGAGCGCGGCAGCGAGGCTGCGGGCGCGCCGTGCCAAAAGGAAATCCTGCAGGGCCTTCGCCATGCAGGATTCTTGTGCGGCCCGCGGGGGCCGCAACTGCCTCACGTCAATTGGGCACGGCTGCGGCGGACACGGTGCCGGGCATGTGCTCGGTCTTGGCGTCGAGCACGACCTCGGGCTCGTCGGTCTCCAGCTTGCTCGGATTCGAGAGGTGCGCCTGCAGCTGTTGCAGGTCCAGGTCGCCGGTCCAGCGTGCCACCACCAGCGTGGCGACCGCGTTGCCCACCAGGTTGGTCAGCGCGCGCGCTTCCGACATGAAGCGGTCGATGCCCAGGATCAGCGCCAGGCCGGCCACCGGCACGTTGCCCACCGCGGAGAGCGTGGCGGCCAGCACGATGAAGCCGCTGCCGGTGATGCCGGCGGCGCCCTTGGACGTGAGCAGCAGCACCGCCAGCAGCGTCAGCTCCTGCATCAGCGTCATCGGCGTG
>NZ_DASSVG010000137.1:0-15982 GCF_035706265.1 Ramlibacter sp.
GGTGTGGTACGTCGAACGGCAACTCAAGCAGTTCAAGCAGGGCGTCCGCGGCGCGCACGAGAAGGATACGTTCGGCAAGATGATGGCGCCCATGGCCGCCACCCTGGCGGACGACGCCGCCATCTCCAACGTCGCCGCGTACGTCGCCAGCCTGCCGGACACGCCGGCTGCCACGACGATCTCCGGCAACGTGACCAGCGGCGCGCGGCGCTACACCACCTGCGCCGCGTGCCACGGCGCGCAGGGGCAGGGCATAGCGGCCACCAACGCCCCGCGGCTCAAGGGCATGAGCGACTGGTACCTGGCCCGGCAGCTGAAGAACTTCCGGGAAGGGGTGCGCGGCGCGCACGCACAGGATCCCCACGGTGCCCAGATGGCGCTGATCGCCGCGATGCTGCCGGACGACGCCGCCATCGGCGACGTCATCGCGTACATCAACAAGCGTTGAACCCCCGCCCGAGGAGGCCTCGATGTCGTCCCACGTCTACCACGACGAAACCGAATTCGCGCCGCCGGCCGAAGTTGCGGAGGTCGAGCTCTACCACCCGCACAGCTTCATCGGCAAGTACATCTGGAGCCAGGACGCCAAGGTGATCGCGATCCAGTACGCCTTCACCGCGATCGGCATCGGGCTGGTGGCGCTGGTGCTGTCGTGGCTGATGCGGCTGCAACTCGCCTTCCCGAGCCGCTTCGCCTTCATCGACCCGAGCAACTACCTGCAGTTCGTGAGCATGCACGGGATGATCATGGTGGTGTACCTGCTCACGGCGCTGTTCCTGGGCGGCTTCGGCAACTACCTGATCCCGCTGATGGTGGGGGCGCGCGACATGGTGTTCCCCTACGTGAACATGCTCAGCTTCTGGGTCTACCTCACGGCGGTGCTGCTGCTGGTGGCGAGCTTCTTCGTGCCGGGCGGCGCCACCGGCGCCGGCTGGACGCTCTATCCGCCGCAGGCCATCCTGGACGGCACGCCGGGCTCGCACGCCGGCATCATCCTGATGCTGGTGTCGCTGGCGGTCTTCATCATCGGCTTCACCATGGGCGGCCTGAACTACGTGGTGACGGTGCTGCAGGCGCGCACGCGCGGCATGACGATGATGCGGCTGCCGCTCACCGTCTGGGGCATCTTCATGGCCACGGTGCTGGCGCTGCTGGCCTTTCCCGCCCTGTTCGTCAGCTGCATCATGATGATCCTGGACCTGACGCTGGGCACCAGCTTCTTCATGCCGGCGCTGGTCGCCAAGGGCCAGCAGCTGCCCTACTCCGGCGGCAACCCGCTGCTGTTCCAGCACCTGTTCTGGTTCTTCGGCCACCCCGAGGTCTACATCGTGGCGCTGCCCGCCTTCGGCATCGTCTCCGACCTGATCAGCACCCACGCGCGCAAGAACATCTTCGGCTACCGGATGATGGTGTGGGCGATCCTGATCATCGGCGGCCTGAGCTTCGTCGTCTGGGCCCACCACATGTACGTGAGTGGCATGAACCCGTATTTCGGCTTCTTCTTCGCCACCACCACGCTGCTGATCGCGATCCCCACGGCGCTGAAGGTCTACAACTGGGTGCTGACGCTGTGGCGCGGCAACATCCACCTCACGGTGCCGATGCTGTTCGCCATCGGCTTCATTTTCACCTTCGTCAACGGCGGCCTGACGGGCCTGTTCCTCGGCAACGTGGTGGTGGACCTGCCGCTGTCCGACACCATGTTCGTCGTCGCGCACTTCCACATGGTGATGGCGATCGCGCCCATCCTGGTGGTGTTCGGCGCGATCTACCACTGGTACCCGAAGATCACCGGCCGCATGCTGGACGACACGCTGGGCAAGATCCACTTCTGGATCACCTTCGTCGGCAGCTACGCGATCTACTACCCGATGCACTACCTCGGGTTCATGGGCGTGCCGCGGCGCTACTACGCGATCTCGGGCACCAACTTCATTCCCGAGTCGGCGCATTCGCTCAACGTGGCGATCTCGCTGGCGGCCTTCGTGGTCGGCGCGGCGCAGATGGTCTTCCTCTACAACCTGGTGACCAGCTACTTCCGCGGCCGGGAGGCAGGGCCCAACCCCTGGAACGCCACCACGCTGGAATGGCAGACGGCCCACACGCCGCCCACGCACGGCAACTTCGGCAAGGAACTGCCGGCCGTGTACCGGTGGCCCTACGACTACGGCGTGCCGGGGCTGAAGACCGACTTCATCCCGCAGAACGTGCCGCCCTCGCAGGTGGCCGCCGAAGGCTGGTTCAAGTCACCGCCGGCCACGGAGGGTTGACGCCATGACCATCGGGCTGGTGGCGCTGTCGGCGCTGATGGGGGTGATCGTGGTCTGGCTGTTCCGCCAGACCATCAACGTGCAGCCCTGGCAGGCCCAGGCGGCAATCCCCGCCGTCAGCGCCGGCGCGCCAACCTTCTCCGCCGCGAAGACCGCGTTGTGGGTGTTCCTGGGCGTGGCCAGCTCGCTGTTCGCCCTCTTCATCAGCGCCTATGCGATGCGCCTGAGCTTCCAGGACTGGGCGCCCCTGCCCAACCCGCCGCTGCTGATGGTGAACACCGCCGTGCTGGTGGGCGCGAGTCTCTCGATGCAGTGGACGGTGCACGCGGCACGGCGCGGCGAGGCGGTGCGCGTGCGCCGCGGGCTGGCGGCGAGCGGGCTGCTGACCGTGGCCTTCCTCGCCGGGCAGCTGGTGGTCTGGCGCCAGATGCACGCGGCCGGCTACTTCGTGACTGCGAGCGCGGCCACGGCCTTCTTCTACCTGCTCACGGCCGTGCACGGGCTGCACGTGCTGGGCGGCCTGGTGGCGTGGGCGCGCGCGGGCCTGCGCGCCTGGCGCGGCGCCGCGCCGGAGAGCCTGCGCCTCGGCGTGGAGCTCTGCGCCACTTATTGGCACTACCTGCTGGGCGTCTGGGCGGTGCTGTACGCGCTGCTGGTGTCCAACGACCTCGGGCTGGCGATCTGCTCGTCCGCCGCGAGCTTCTGAGCATCCCGTCCCCTGCCCCTCGAGGAGGCGCACTCCATGACCACCACCCACCTGCCGATCGATCTCGACACCACGCAAGTGTTGCCCGCCGCCGGCGGCCGGTGGGAGAGCGTCGTCCAGGACGTGTCCTCGGACCAGCGCGTCTTCAAGGACGTGCCCTGGGGCAAGCCGATGATGTGGATCTTCCTGCTGAGCGACACCTTCATCTTCGGCTCCTTCCTGATCTCGTACATGACGGTGCGCGCCTCCACCACGGTGCCGTGGCCGAACCCGAGCGAGGTGTTCGGGCTGGAGCTGTTCGGCACGAGCGTGCCGTTGCTGCTGATCGCCATCATGACCTTCGTGCTGATCAGCAGCAGCGGGACGATGGCGCTGGCGGTGAACTACGGCTACCGGCGCGACCGCGAGACCACCTTCTGGCTGCTGCTGGCCACCGCGGCGCTGGGCGCCACCTTCGTCGGCATGCAGGCCTTCGAATGGACCAAGCTGATCCTGGAGGGCGTGCGGCCCTGGGGCAACCCATGGGGTGCACACCAGTTCGGCGCCTGTTTCTTCATGATTACCGGATTCCACGGCACGCACGTCACGATCGGCGTTATCTTCCTGTCCATCGTGGCGACGAAGGTGCGCCGCGGGGACCTCGACCACCAGCGCCCCGGCTTCCTGACCGGCCGCAAGGGCAACTACGAGATCGTCGAGATCATGGGCCTGTACTGGCACTTCGTGGACCTGGTGTGGGTCTTCATCTTCGCGTTCTTCTATCTCTGGTAGGGGGTGAGCCATGGAATACGCCGGACACGTCGAAGACATCCCGCCCGCCCGCGAAGAGCCCGCCGCCGCGTCGCATGCCAAGGGCCACCAGCAGCACCCGCTGGGGATCTACTTCAAGATCTGGGGCCTGCTGTTCGTGCTGAGCACGGCCTCCTACCTGGTCGACTACTTCCACTTCCAGGGCATGCTGCGCTGGAGCCTGATCATCATCTTCATGCTGCTGAAGGCCGGCCTGATCGTGGCCGTGTTCATGCACATGGTGTGGGAGCGGCTCGCCCTGGTCTACGCGATCATCGTGCCGCCCCTGCTGCTCGTCACGCTGGTCGGCATCGGCGTGCTGGAGGCCGACACCACCTTTGCCGCCCGCGAGACCTTCTTCGCTCCGCCACCACCGCCGGCCGAGAAGCCGGCGGCCCACTGACACCCGTCTTCGCTCCCGCTTCTGGACTGAGGGGCTGCGCCCCAAGGAGGTAAGCATGCATAGCCGCATCTACTGGTTGCTGCCCGACCTGCCGAGCGCCTGGGCCGCGATGGACGACCTCCTGCTGGCGCGGGTGGAGGCGCGCCGCATCCACTTCGTGGCGCGCGAGGATGTCGACATGCGCGGCCTGCATGCGGCCACCGTGCTGCAGACGTCCGACGTGGTGCGGGCGGGCGAGCTCGGCCTGATCATCGGCGCCGGCCTCGGCGCCCTGCTCGGCGCGCTGGCGGCGGTGTACTACCCCATCGTGGGCGACGAGCCGCAATGGGGCATGGCCGCGATCCTGGCGGTGGCCGGCGCCCTGTTCGGGCTGTGGACCTCGACCATGATCGGGATCTCGATCCCCAGCAAGCGGCTGCAGCGCTTCGCCCAGGAAATCGAGAACGGCAAGATCCTCATGATGGTCGACGTCCCCATGTGGCGCGTTGAGCAGATCGAAGAGCGGCTGCGCCAGATGCATCCCGAGGCCAAGCTCGAAGGCACCGAGCCGGACATCCCGGCCTTCCCCTGAACGCCTGCCCGCCTGCCCGCGGCCGGAGGATCGGGTTCATCCTTACGGGGTGGACCTGATCCGGCAGGGGGCTTGCCCTTGCCGGACGCGCAGGGCCGGCGCAGCATGCAGGCGTGATCGAAACCCGGCACGAACCCTCCTTTCTTCCTGCGCACGAGCCGCACCCGCAGGTGCGCGCCCGGCGCAAGGACCTGTCGGCGCCGGTGGCGCTCGCGGCCCTGGCCATCGTGGCGGCCGTGGTCTGGCTCCTGCTGCCCGACCTGACGGAGACGCCGCCCGCGATGCCCGCGGCCCTGAACCCGGCGCCGGATGCACCGGAGATGGAGGCGCCCGCTGCAGCGACGACGACCACGCCGCCGCCGCTGCGGGCCCCGGTGCCCGACCCGCAAGGCACGTCGGCGCTGCTGGCCCGTGACGTGGAGGCAGCGCTGGCCGACACGTTCGGCCGCACGGCCGTCCTGCGCTTCCTGCAGGCGTCGGACTTCCCGCGCCGCTTCGTCGCCACCGTCGATGGCCTGGGGCGCGAGCACGCTCCGGTGACGGTGTGGCCCGTCTTTCCGACCCCGGGCGCCTTCTCGATCGAAGGCGAGGAAGACGCGCGCCGGATCGCTGCCGCCAACAGCGCGCGCTACGCGCCGCTGGTCGACTTCGCGACCTCGCTCGACGCGGGGCTGGTCGCCAACCTGTACCGCCGCATGTACCCCGTGCTGCAGCAGGCCTACCGCGACCTGGGCTTCGGCGGCCTGGAGTTCAACGACCGCCTGATCGAGGTGATCGACCTGCTGCTGGCCACGCCGGAGCCGGCGCAGCCGCCCGAAGTGGTGCTCACCGAGGTCAAGGGGCCGTTCGCGCCGGTGCGTCCGTGGACCCAGTACGAGTTCGCCGATGCGCGACTGCAGTCGCTCACCGCGGGTCAGAAGATCCTGCTGCGCGTCGGCCCCGAGCAGCGCCAGCGGCTGAAGCAGCAGTTGCGCGCCTTGCGCGCCCAGCTGGTGCCGGCAGCAGAAGCTGGCGCACGGCGATGAGGGAGGCGCGGATGCATCACGGCAGGATGAAGATGCATCTACTGGCCGCCTCCGCCTGCGTGCTCTCCATGGCGCTGCCGGCGCCTGCGCTGGCGTCCGCCAGCGCGTCGCCCCTCGGCGCCCATGCGGTGCAGGTCGCGCGCGCCAGCCACTCGGAATGGAAGTTCATGCGCACGGCCGGCGGGCTCGGCCAGGCGCTGATCGCCACCGGCAAGCTGGCGCAGGCGCGCGGCCAGGACGTCGCCACCCGCCGCTTCGGCAAGGCGGTGGCGCAGGAGAGCGCCGCGATGCTGCGCGAGCTGTCGCTGCTGAGCCTGCTGACCCAGGTGCCGCTGCCCTCGCGGCCGAACCGGCAGGAGCGCAAGGCGCTGCGCGAGCTGAAGCAGCTCTCCACCGGCGCATTCGACCGCGCCGTGGGCAAGCATGCCGGCGAGCTGCTGCAGCGGCTGGTCGCCCTCCTGGAGCAGGAATCGGCGGCGGGCAAGGACCAGGCCTTGCGGGCGCTGGCGCGGGAATACCTGCCGGCGCTGCGCGACCGCCTGGGCGAGGCCCGGTCGCTGGCCGACCCGGCCACGCAGCCCTGATACGCAGCCCTGACGCGCAGCCCTGACGCGCAGCCCTGACGCGCAGCTCCGACACGCAGCGCTGAACGCATGCTGCCCGCGCCGGGCGACGGGCCTTACTTCGCTTCCTCGCGCTTCGGCGCCAGCACCGTCGGCACGATGGCCAGGAAGGCGTTCACGTGCAGGGCGATCACGTCCTTGACCTCCATGCCGCTGGAATTGGCGTAGATGTGGCGGCGGATCGCCAGGTGCGAGATGTTGCCGTGCAGCGTCCAGCCGATCTCCTGCACCAGGGCCGGGTCTGCCGGCACTTCCCTGCCGCAGTCGAAGGCGGCCTCCTCCACGATCGTCTGCAGCAGCGTGCCGATGATCGCGGCGATGTAGGTGGGCGCGATCTCCACTTCGGCCAGCGAGGCGTAGAGGAACAGCCGCAGCCAGCGCCGCGTGAGGATGGTGTCGTAGTACTCGCCGTAGAACTTCTTCAGGCGCTCGGCCAGCGGCACGTTGCGGTCGCGCAGCTGCACGAACCAGATTGCCTTGAAGGGGCCGGCGATCTCCGCCTCGTAGACGGCGTTGATCAGCGCCGCCTTGTTCGGGAAGGCGCTGTACAGCAGGCGCTGCGAGACACCGCAGGCCTCGGCCAGCGCGCGCGTCTGCGCCGTGAGCCCGTATTCGGAGAAGAACTCGAAGGCCTTGGACTGGATCTGCGCCCGCCGCTCGGGGGCCGGCAGGCGGGCGGTGGCGCGGCGCTTGCCGTTGGCGGGCTTGGCGGCCGGCGGCGGCCGCTTCGAGGACAGGACTGCGGACTTGGCTTTCATCGGTGTGCGCCTGCGGCGGCACGCGCGAAATCGGTGGACACGGGCCGTACTCTAGCGGCAGAATCATATCGTCAGATGACGATAAATGGTAGTCATTCCTGACGACATGGACATCTCCCCCCAGACCCAAGGAGCAGGCGTGATCTACGAAATGCGGACCTACCAGGTCCAGCCCGGCAAGGCCGGCGAATTCCTCCGGATGTACCAGGAGCAGGGCCTGCCCCTGATCTCGCGCTACGCGCAACTGGTCGGCTGCTGGGCCAAGGAGAGCGGGGTGCTCAACTCCGTCGTCTTCCTCTGGGCCTACGACGACCTGGGGCATCGCACCGGCCAGCGCGCGAAGATGGCGAAGGATGCGGAATGGGCCGCCTTCGTGCCCTCCATGCTGCCCTACCTGGTGCACCAGGAAAGCGTCTTCCTCTCGCCGGCCGCGTTCTCGCCGCTCGCGTAGGCGCGATGCCGGTCAGCGTCTTCGACCTGTTCAAGGTCGGCATCGGCCCCTCCAGTTCGCACACCGTCGGGCCCATGCGCATCGCGCTGCGCTTCGTGCGCACGCTCTCCGAGGCGGGCCGGCTGGAGCGGGTCGCCCGCATCGAGGCCCATTTGTACGGCTCGCTCGCCCTCACCGGCCGCGGCCACGCCACCGACCGGGCGGTGCTGCTCGGGCTGATGGGCGAGGACCCCGAAACGGTGGATGTCGAGCGGGCCCCCGCGGGGCTGCAAGCCGTCGAAGAAAACGGCGTGATCCGCCTGCTCGGGCGGCACCCGGTGGCCTTCCGTGCGCCGCAGGACCTGGTGTTCCACCCGCGCGAGAGCCTGCCGCTGCATCCCAACGGCATGCGGCTGCTGGCGCGCGACGGCGCCGGACTGGTGCTCGCCGAGGAGACCGGCTACTCGGTGGGCGGCGGCTTCGTGGCAAGCGAAGCGGAACTGCGGCAGCCGGCCGCCCTCGCGCCCGTGGCCTGGCCGCATGCCTTCGGCTCGGCCGAGGAACTGCTGCGGCTGTGCGAGCGCAGCGGCCTCAGCATCGCGCAGCTCGCGCTGGAAAACGAGCTGGCGTTGCGCCCACGCGCCGGGATCGCGGCGGGCCTGGACCGGATCCGGCAGGTGATGTTCGACTGCATGGACCGCGGCCTCGCCGGCCGCGGGCCGCTGCCCGGGCGCCTGGGCGTGCAGCGGCGCGCCGGCGCCCTGCGCGAGGCGCTGGAGCGCGGCAGCGGCCGCTTGTTGGGCGAACTGGACTGGGTCAACGCTTACGCGGTGGCCGTGAACGAGGAGAACGCGGCCGGCGGCCGGGTGGTCACCGCGCCCACCAACGGCGCGGCGGGCGTGCTGCCTGCCGTACTGCGCTTCCACGAGCGCTTCCATGCCGGCGGCGATCCCGCCCACAGCCACGACTTCCTGCTTACCGCGGCGGCGATCGGCTCCCTGTACAAGGAAAACGCCTCGATTTCCGGGGCCGAAGTGGGCTGCCAGGGCGAAGTCGGCGTCGCGGCCTCCATGGCCGCCGCCGGCCTCGCCGCGGCCCTGGGCGGCACGCCCGGCCAGGTGGAAAACGCGGCCGAGATCGCCATGGAGCACCACCTGGGCATGACCTGCGACCCGGTCGGCGGCCTGGTGCAGGTGCCCTGCATCGAGCGCAACGCGATGGGGGCCGTCAAGGCGATCAACGCCGCGCGGCTGGCGCTCGCGGGCGACGGCACCCACCTCGTCACCCTCGACCGAGTGATCGCCACCATGAAGGCCACCGGCGCGGACATGCACCACAAGTACAAGGAGACCTCGCTGGGCGGCCTGGCGGTGAGCGTCGTGGCCTGCTGAACGCCTCGGGAATTCCCGAGTGATTAGTTATCGTCACTTGACGATATATTGCCGACCATCGAAGATCTGGGATCCAGAGGTCGGGCGCGCGGCGGAGGTGCCGCGCGCCTGCGTACCGGCCGGCTCGGCACGTCGCGATGGGCAAGCGCGCTGCAGCCATCCCCAAGAGGAGTGAGAGGCATGAGCAACACCTGCAAGGGCACCGCTTCGCGGCGCGACTTCCTGAAGGCCGCGACAGCGGCCGGCGCGGCCGCCGGCGGCCTGCTGTCGCTGGATGCGCTGGCGCAGTCCGGCGCGCTGAACATGTACACCTGGTCGGCGGCGGTGGACCTGGTCAAGAGCCACCTGACCGCCTTCGAGGCCAAGACGGGCATCAAGGTGGCCTACAACACCTCGCCCTGGGCCCAGTACCGCGACACCATGATCACCAAGTTCGTCGCCAAGGCGCCGATCGACGTGCTGTGGGTGTCCGACAGCTGGCTGCCCGAGTGGGCCGACGCCGGCTGGCTGGCGCCGGTGAACCAGTTCCCCGAACTGCTGAAGTACAACGCCGACGCCGACCGCTTCTGCACCGAGTCGATGACGTACAAGGGCAAGCAGTACGGCCTGACCTACTACTCCGACTACATGGCCTTCTTCTACGACGAGGAGATGCTGAAGAAGGCCGGCATCAAGGAGCCGCCCAGGACCTGGGACGAGGTGCTGCAGCAGTCGCTGAAGATCAAGTCGGCCGGCCTGTCGCAGTACCCGATGATGCTGTCGATGGCGCGCGAGAGCTGGCTGGTCGAGTTCCTCTCCGCCATGGTGTTCTCGCACGGCGGCCGCTTCGTCGACGAGAAGGGCGCCGCCGCCCTGGCGCAGGCCAACGGCGGCGCGCAGCGCGCGCTGCAGTGGATCGCCGACGCCGTGCAGAAGCACAAGATCATCTCGCCGGCCGCCGTCGAGACGGGCGAGCTCAACGGCCTGAAGGCCTTCGGCGCCGGCAACCACGCCTTCGCGCTCCTGAGCCGCTACCGCATCCGCACCCTGAACGATCCCAAGCAGTCGCCCATTGCCGGCCGCGTGCGCCAGGCCATGATGCCGGCCGGCCCCGGCGGCTCCAATGCCACGGTGGGCTGGATGCGCTTCCACGGCATGACGCCGCAGGCGGCGGCCGACAAGACGCGCGCCGCCAACGCGGCGAAGCTGATCGAGTGGTTCGGCGGCAAGGCCGGCAGCGAGTACCAGTTCCAGAAGATGCTGTTCAGCGACCTGGGCTCCGGCTTCGGCATCCCGTCCCTGTTCAAGGACGCGGAGGTGCAGGCCAACTACGCGAAGTACGCCGACATCAAGGTGTTCGAGGCGCAGCAGAAGCTCGCCCGCAAGAAGGACGTGATCTCGCGCTGGTTCGGCGAGTGGGACGAGGTCAACGGCACGGCCTGGCAGTCCGCCGTGCTGGGCAAGTCCACCGTCGCCGACGCGCTGAAGAAGTCCGCCGGCGCCTGGAACGACCTGCGCAAGGACGCGTGAAGACGCCCGACGGGGCCGCGCTCGCTGCGGAGGCGGTCCCCTTCCCCCCGGCCGGAGCCGCACCGGCAAGGCAGCCACGCCGCGGCTGGCTGCGCACCCCCTCCAGCGCCTACGACCAGCGCAGCGCGATGCTGTTCCTCGCGCCGATGGTCGCGGTGCTGATGGCCGTGGCCGTGTTCCCGGTGCTGTACTCCTTCTGGATCAGCCTGTTCGACCTGAAGCTCACGCGCCCGCACCGCGTGCCCTTCGTCTGGTTCGACAACTACCTGAAGGTGTTCCAGGACCCGCTGTTCTGGGAATCGGTGCTGCGCAGCGTGCACTTCACCGTGCTGTCGGTGCTGGCCATCATGGTCATCGCGACCCTGATGGCGCTGCTGCTGAACCAGGAGTTCCGCGGCCGCCGCGTGCTCTCGGCGATCCTGCTGATCCCCTGGGCCATCCCCTACGTGGCCAACGGGCTGATGTGGAAGTGGATCTACGACTCCGGCTACGGCGCGCTCAACGGCCTGCTGCTGCAACTGGGCTTCATCGACAAGTACCTGGTGATGCTCGGCGACACCGACAAGACGCTGGGGCTGATCACCAACGCCTTCGTCTGGAAGGAAGTGCCGCTCGCGACCATCCTGCTGCTGGTCACGCTCAAGTCGGTGCGGCCCGACCTGTACAGCGCGGCCAAGGTCGACGGCGCCAACGTGTGGCAGCGTTTCCTGCACATCACGCTGCCCTCGCTCGTGCCCGGCTTCGCGCTGGTGGTGATCTACGAGGCGATGATGGCGATCCGCCACTTCGACCTGTTCTTCGTGCTCACCGAAGGCGGCCCGGCCGAGGCTTCGCACGTGGTGGCCTGGCAGGTGTACGTGGAGACCTTCCGCAAGCTGGCCTTCGGCACCGGCGCCGCGCTCGCCTACATCATGGCGCTGGCGACCTTCGTGCTGGCCTGGTTCATCATCCGCGCCACCAGCCGCAAGCTGTGAGCGCCCGGGGCTCCTCCATGTCCAAGTTCCTTCCCGGCCAGCGCGCGCTGCTGTTCATCGGCTCGCTGCTGTTCTCGCTCTACGTGCTGGCGCCCATCGCCTGGCTGGTCTCGTCGTCGGTGCAGTCGGAAGCGGAGATCACCTCGGTGCCGCCGCACTGGGTGCCCGAGGCCCCCACCGCCCACAACTTCCGCGCGATCTTCCAGGCCTCCGACGAGAAGGTGACCTACGAGACGCGCAAGCAGGGCGACACGGCCACCGGCGGCTTCATCCCCTCGACGGCGGCCAACCTGCTGCCGGCCATGAAGAACAGCTTCATCGTCGCCTTCGCGGTGGTGGTGCTGAACCTGCTGGTGAGCGTGCCGGCCGCCTACGCGCTGGCCAAGATCCGCTTCGTCGGCCGCACCGCGTCGATCTACTTCATGCTGTCGACGCGGGTCATCCCCGACATCGCGCTGGTGGTGCCCTTCTTCCTGTTCGTGCAGAAGCTGGGGCTGATGGACAACCTGCTGTCGCTGGTGATCACCTACCTGGCGATCACGGTGCCCTTCAGCATCTTCATCCTCACCGGCTACTTCGAGTCGCTGCCCGACGAACTGGACAAGGCGGCCCGCGTTGACGGCTGCTCGCGCCTGCAGACGCTGCTGCTGGTGTTCCTGCCGCTGGCGCTGCCCTCGCTGGTGGCGGTGGTGCTGTTCACCTTCCTCACGAGCTGGAACGAGTTCCTGCTGGCGCTGATGTTCACGCAGACGCCGGCCTCGCAGACCATGCCGATCGTGGTCGCGTCCTTCACCTCGGACTTCAACATCAGCTTCTCCTTCATCAACGCCGCCGGCGTGCTGGCGATCGTGCCTCCGGTGCTGATCGCCATCGTGTTCGAGCGCTACATCGTGTCCGGCCTGACCGCCGGCGCCGTCAAGGGTTAAGGCAACGCCATGGCACGCATCCAGTTCGAATCCGTCCGCAAGCAGTATCCGAACGGCTACACCGCGCTCGAGAACCTCAACCTCGAGATCGCCGACAAGGAGTTCCTGGTCCTGCTCGGGCCCTCCGGGTGCGGCAAGTCCACCACGCTGAACATGATCGCCGGGCTGGAGGACGTGACCGACGGCCACCTGCGCTTCGACACCGAGGTGATGAACACGGTGCCGCCGCACAAGCGCGACGTGGCCATGGTGTTCCAGAGCTACGCGCTGTACCCGCACAAGACGGTGTACGACAACATCGCCTTCGGCCTGAAGATGCGCAAGTTCGAGAAGGCGGAGATCGATCGCCGGGTGCGCGACGCCGCCCGCCGGCTGGAGATCGAGCCGCTGCTGGAGCGCCGCCCCGACCAGCTCTCCGGCGGCCAGCGCCAGCGCGTGGCGCTGGGCCGGGCGATGGTGCGGCAGCCGCAGGTCTTCCTGATGGACGAGCCGCTGTCCAACCTGGACGCGGCGCTGCGCATCTCCATGCGGGCGGAGATCAAGCAGCTGCACCAGGCGATGCAGACCACCTTCGTCTACGTCACGCACGACCAGGCGGAGGCGCTCACGCTGGCCGACCGCATCGTCGTGATGCGCGGCGGAGTGGTGCAGCAAATCGGCTCGCCCGAGGCGATCTACGAGCGCCCGAGCAACATGTTCGTGGCCTCCTTTCTCGGCAACCCGCCGATCAACTTCCTGCGCGGGCGGCTCGGGCAGACGCCCGCCGGGCTCGTGTTCCGCAACGGCGCCACGGCCATCACCCTGCCCGCGCAGGCGGCCGAGAAGCTCGCCTTCTACGACGGGCGTGATGTGGTGCTGGGAATACGCGCCGAGGACGTGGCCGAAGAAGGCACTGCGGCCGAGGGCGCGTCCCTGAGCGGGCGCATCCTCTCGGTGCTGCCGGTCGGCTCGGACCAGTTCCTGGAGATCGAGGTGGCCGAGGCCAAGCTGTTCTTCCGCGTCGGCAAGGAGTGCCAGTACAAGGAAGGGGAGCAGGCGCGGCTCGCCATCAACCTCAACCGCCTCCACGTGTTCGACCCGGACACCACCGACAACCTGCTGTGGGTATGAGGCGCCGGTGAAACCCGCCGCCTTTTCCTATCACCGGCCGGCGTCGCTCGAGGACGCGCTGGCCTTGCTCGCCCGGTTCGGCGGCGACGCCAAGCCGCTCGCCGGCGGCCAGAGCCTGGTGCCGATGATGAACATGCGCCTGGCCAGCCCGCCGCACCTGGTCGACCTCAACGACCTGAGCGAACTCGCCCAGGTGCGCGTGCGGGGCGACCGGCTGGAAGTGGGCGCGCTCGCGCGCCATCGCACGCTGGCCGAATCGGCGCTCGTGGCCGAACACTGCCCGCTGCTGGCGCAGGCGGCGCGCACCATCGCGCACTCCGCCATCCGCGAGCGCGGAACCTTGGGCGGCAGCCTGGCGCACGCCGACCCGGCCGCGCAGCACACGCTGGTGGCGGTGACGCTCGGCGCGCAGCTGACGCTCGCGCGCCAGGGCGGGCAGCGCGTGGTCGATGCGCAGGACTTCCTGCTCTCCGCGATGACCACCGCGCTGCAGCCCGACGAGATCGTGCTGGCGGTGAGCTATCCGTGCGTCACGGCCGGGGAGGTCTCGGCGTGGCGCATGTTCAACCAGCGCCACGGCGACTACGCGCTGGTGGCGGTGGCTGCCACGCTGGCGCTGGAGCAGGGGCGCGTGCGCAGCCTGCGCCTGGGCATCGGCGGGGTCGCGCCGGTGCCCCAGCGGCTCGATGCGGTCGCGCAGGCGTTCCTCGGCCGCGCCGCTTCGGCCGACTGGGTCGCCGCGGTCGCGCGGGCGGCGCGCGACGCCGTCACGCCCGAGGACCAGCCGGGCATTCCTGCGCTGTACCGCAAGGAGCTCACCGAAACCCTCGTGGCGCGCGCGCTCGCGCGCTGCCTCGAACGCAGCGGGACGGTGGCATGAGCGGCGAGCGCATCACCCTCACCGTCAATGGCGCGAACGTCGAATTCGAGGCGCCCGCGCGCAAGCTGCTCTCGGACGCGCTGCGCGAGGACTGCGGCCTCACCGGCACCCACGTGGGCTGCGAGCACGGCGTCTGCGGCGCCTGCACCGTGCTGGTGGACGGGCGGCCGCAGCGCGCCTGCCTGTGCTTCGCCGTGCAGATGGAAGGCCACGAGATCGAGACCATCGAGTCGGTCGGCACGCCGCAGCGCCTCTCGGTACTGCAGCAGGCGCTGCACGAGTGCCACGGCCTGCAGTGCGGCTTCTGCACGCCGGGCATCGTCATGACCTTCGAGGCCTTCCTGAAGGAGCATCCGGACCCGAGCGAGGACCAGGTGCGCGAGACGCTCTCGGGCAATCTCTGCCGCTGCACCGGCTACCAGAACATCGTGGACGCGATCCTGCTGGCCGCGCGCCGGCTGCGCGAAGGAGCCGCTTCGTGAGCGACGCCGGCTTCCGCTCCATCGGCCGGCCCGAGCCGCGCCGCGAGGACGCCCGCCTGCTCACCGGGCGCGGCCGCTACATCGACGACATCGCGGTGCCCGGCGCACTGCACGCCTGCTTCGTACGCTCGCCCCATGCGCACGCGCGCATCGCCTCGATCGACACCGCCGCCGCGCGCGCGATGCCGGGCGTCGTCGCCGTCTACACCGGCCGCGACATCGCCCCGCACACCACCCGGCATCGGATGGCGCCGCCCATCGAGGGCCTGCAGCCGATGGAAGCGGACACGCTGCCGATCGACAAGGTGCGCTTCCAGGGCGACCCCGTGGCCTGCGTGATCGCCACCGACCGCTACCTGGCGGAAGACGCCGCCGAGCGGGTGGCGGTGGAGTACGAGGTGCTGCCGGCGGTGGCGACGATCGTGCAGGCGCTCGCCGCCGGTGCACCGCGCGTCGACGACGCACTGCCCTCCAACCTGCTGTCGCACCAGCATGCCACCCACGGCGACGTGGACGCGGCGATGGCGGGCGCGTACCGCGTGATCGAGAGCCGCTTCTCGATGCAGCGCCAGACCCACCTGCCGGTCGAGACGCGCGGCTGCATCGCGAGCTGGGACGCCGGGCGCGAGCACCTGCTGTTCCAGGTCGGCACGCAGGTGCCGCACCCCTACCGCACGACGCTGGCGGCGCGCCTGCGCCTGTCGGAATCGCAGGTGACGATCGCCTCGCCCGACGTCGGCGGCGGCTTCGGCCAGAAGATCGCCCTCTACCGCGAGGAGCTCACGGTGGCCGTCGCCTCCATGCTGCTGGCGCGCCCGGTGCGCTGGCGCGAGGACCGGATGGAGAACCTGCTCGCCTCCTCGCAGGCGCGCGAGGACGACTGCCGCACCCGCGTGGCGGTGGACGCGCAGGGCCGCATCCTGGCGCTGGAACTGCAGATCGTGGAAGACTTCGGCGCCTACAGCTTCTACCCCGGCAACTACCTGGCGCGGGTGGTGGCCATGATCCTCACCGGCCCCTACCGCATCGCCAACTACCGCTACGACGTGAAGGTGGTGCTGTCCAACAAGGTGGGCAACGGGCCGATGCGCGCGCCGATGGCGATCACCAGCTGGCTCATGGACGGCACGCTCGA
>NZ_DASSVG010000138.1:0-2073 GCF_035706265.1 Ramlibacter sp.
CCGGTCACTCCCAGGATCCTCGCGCGGCCGTCCTTGAGGTAAGGCAGGAAGTCGGCGACGAAGCCGAAGTACGCCGGGATCTGTCCGCCCAGCAGGTCCTGCATGGCAGGCGCTGAACCGCGGTAGCCGACGTGCTGCAGCTTCAGTCCACGCGCTTCGGAGAACTGGTAGCCCAGGAAGTGCGCCATCGAGCCTGCCGCCGGCGACGCATAGGTCGAGGCACCCGGGTTGGCGCGCAGCCAGCGCACGTAGTCGTCGAGGGTCTTCACGCGATCGGCGGGCACCGAACCGCTCACCGCAAAGGCGCAGGTGGCCGCGACCAGGGGCGAGACCGGCACGAAATCTGCCGCTGCGTCGTACATGAGACGCGCGTACACGTGGGGGTAGATCGTGAGCGCCGAGGTGTGCGTGCAAAGAAGCGTGTTGCCGTCGGCGCGTTCGCGCTTCAGCTGGCTGTTGGCGATGCGTCCTGCGGCGCCGGCGCGGTTGTCGACGATGTAGAGCCGGCCCTGCTTGCGCCACGCTTCGGCGAGGTGGCGGGCCGTGGTGTCCAGCGTGCCGCCGGCGGGATAGCCGACCAGGAGTCTTCCGGTCTGCGCCAGCGCCGGATCCAGCCAGGCCGCGGCCGGCGCGGCAAGGGCGAGACGGGTGAAGCTGCGGCGGGAGAGAGCGTCCATGCATTGCCTCCTTGGGGGTGTTCGCTCACGGGGGGATGGGGCGTGATCATGGTCGTCGCCCCAATTGAACGGAACTGATGTCTTTGCAAGACTGAACTGAATGAGCTTCAATGGCCGCGACCCGTCACGCGGGCCGCATCTGCGCGCAGTTCACTCGCGACCTGGGTGGCCAGGTGCAGCCGGCGCAGCACCCAGGGGCTCAAGCCGGTCTGCTGTTCCGGTGGCGGGGCGATCGCGTCCGCTCTCGCCGGTAGCGCCTGGCCGCCTCGGGACGAAAGGACCGCGGCGATGCTGGCGGCAGCCTGTTTCAGCGGCGCCTGCATCTGGCGGAGGTCGACCAGCGCCCGTCGCCGCAGCAACATCGTCTTGACCGCCGTGAGCTGCGCCAAAAGCTGGTAGCTCCGCTCCAGCATGCGCTGCACGTCTCCGAGCGGCGGCTGTACTCCCCGCGGCTCCGAACGCGATCGCTGCACCGCCAGGGCGAGTGCGGAGAGACTGTCGTAGGCCTCGCGGCGCGCGAGTCGCCAGGCCACCTCCGACTCGGTGCTCACGCCGTTCACGTGTCCCAGCCGCAACGCGAGTTGCGCATGCCGCGCCTGTGCTGCCAGCGCGCGAGCGACGAGGGAACCGATCTGCATTCGCTCCCAGGAGGGCAGCACGTAGCTGAAGATCGAGGCGATGCCTACCCCGATCATCGTGTCGATCACCCGCTCGGCCACGTCGAATGCCGGAACGCTGGCGGCGTTCAGGAGGTGCGCCTGCAGCAGGGCCAGCACGCTGGCGGCCACGGCCGTCACCAGGTAACGCTGCAGGACGAACGCATGGGCCAGGCCGTGAGCAAGCGCAACCACCAGGAGCAGCGCGAACGCGGGCAGCCGCGCATGGAGCAGCGCGCCGGCGAGCACGCATCCAAGCAGCGTGCCGACGATGCGGCTGTTGCGCCGCTCGACCGTCTGCGAGAAGGAGGTCCGGAGCACGAACGCGATGGTCAGCAGGATCCAGGTCTCGTGCACCGTCCATGGGATGGCGCGGGCCACCATGTAACCGGCGGCGATGGCGAGCGCGGCGCGGATGCCGTGCCGCAGCGGCGGCGCGTCCAGGCGCCACAGGCTGTGCAGGGGCTGCCAGGACCAGTGGGTCGGCGTCACGAATTCACGCCAGGCGGAGCCCATGACTTCTGCGTCGGGCGCGCGCTCGCCGCGCGCGAGCTGCAGGAGCTGGGCGATCTCGTGATGCACGTGCACCAGGCGCCGCGCCAGGCTGCGCGCCAGCAGCCGGGGCGCGGGGCTCTCCCACGCCGCTCCCAACTGGGGCACCCCGGCTGCCGCGTCGAGCGCCGGCCGAGGTCGCGCGTGCGGCTGCGACCGGCGCTTCCAACGCAACGCGTCCGCGATTT
>NZ_DASSVG010000139.1:0-10657 GCF_035706265.1 Ramlibacter sp.
GGCTTCGAAGCCATCGCCCACGCGATGAAGGCCGACCCGGTGCTGCGCCGCACGCTGCTGTCGCGCGTGCGCATGTTCTTCTACTCGGGCGCCGCGCTGGCGCAGCCGATCTGGGACCTGCTGCACGAGGTGCAGGAGCAGGAGATCGGCGAGCGCATCGTGATGGGCACCGGCCTGGGCATGACGGAGTCGGCGCCCTTCGCGGTCTTCGTGACCAACCCCGACGTGCGCTCCGGCCACGTCGGCCTGCCCACCGTGGGCATGGAACTGAAGCTGGTGCCCATCGACGGCAAGACCGAGATCCGCTACAAAGGCCCCAACGTCACCCCCGGCTACTGGCGCAATCCGGAGGCCAGCCGGGAATCCTTCGACGAGGAAGGTTTCTTCTGCACCGGCGATGCCGTGCTCTGGATCGACGAGCACTGCCCGGACCTCGGCCTGAGGTTCGACGGCCGCATCGCCGAGGACTTCAAGCTGGCCACCGGCACCTTCGTGAGCGTCGGTCCGCTGCGGGCGAAGATCATCGCCGCCGGCGCGCCCTACGTGCAGGACGCCGTGATCACCGGGCTGAACCGCAACGAGGTCGGCGCCCTGCTCTTCCCGACCGCCAAGGTCCGCAACCTGGCGCCGCACCTCGCGGCCGACGCGCCGCTCAAGGAAGTGCTGCAAAGCGCCGCCGTGCAGGACCATTTCCAGGACGTGGTGGACGCGCTGGCGCACGAGGCCACCGGCAGCGCCAACCGCGTGGCGCGCCTGTACCTGCTGGACGAGCCGCCATCCATCGACCGCGGCGAGGTCACCGACAAGGGCTCGATCAACCAGCGCGCCGTGCTGAAGCACCGCGACGCGCTGGTGCAGGCCCTGCACGAAGACCGGCTGCCCTTCACGCTGCAACCGCGCAAGGAGAACGCATGAACATCCAGGGACAGGCCGCGCTCGTCACCGGCGGCGCATCGGGCCTGGGCGAAGCCACGGCGCGCGAGCTCGCGCGCCTGGGCGCCAAGGTCGCCGTGCTGGACGTGAACCTCGCGCAGGCGCAGCAGGTCGCGGAGTCGATCGGCGAGCAATATGGAAGCGGCTGCGCCGTGGCGTGCCAGTGCGACATCACGAACACGGAGAGCCTGCAGGCCGCGCTGGCGCAGGCCGCCGAGCGCCATGGCCCGGCGCGCATCCTGATGAACATCGCCGGCATCGGCACCGCCAAGCGCGTGGTGCAGAAGGACGGCAGCCCGGCGCCGCTGGAAGACTTCGCACGGGTGGTCAACATCAACCTGGTCGGCAGCTACAACGCGAGCCGCCTGTTCGCCGCCGCCTGCGCGAAGCTGGAGCCGCTGGCGGACGGCGAACGCGGCGTGATGGTCTTCACCGCCTCGGTGGCCGCCTTCGACGGCCAGGTCGGCCAGCAGGCCTACAGCGCCTCCAAGGGCGGCCTGGTGGGCATGACGCTGCCGATGGCGCGCGACCTCGCGCAGCATGGCATCCGCGTCTGCACCATCGCGCCCGGCCTGTTCGCCACGCCGCTGATGCAGCAGCTGCCGGAGCCGGTGCAGGAGTCGCTCGCCAAGTCGATTCCCTTCCCGCCGCGCCTGGGCAAGCCGGAGGAGTTCGCGCAGCTGGCCTGCCACATCGTGACCAACACCCACCTCAATGGCGAGGTGATCCGCCTCGATGGCGCGCTGCGCATGGCGCCGCGCTGAAGTAGTTCAACCCTGGAGACAAGAAATGAAGCTCGTACGCTCCCTGATCGCCGCTGCCGTCGCGCTCACCGCCGCCGCCAGCGCCCTCGCCGACATCAACATCGGTGTCTCGATCTCGATGACGGGCCCCGGCTCGGGCCTCGGCATCCCGACGCAGAACCAGCTGAAGCAGTTCCCCAAGGAGATCGGCGGCGAGAAGGTGAACCTGATCATCCTCGACGACGCCTCCGACCCGGGCAAGGGCGTGAGCAACACGCGCCGCCTGATCACGGAGGACAAGGTCGACGTGATCTTCGGCTCCGTGCTGACGCCGGTGGCGGCTGCCATGGCGCCCGTCGCCGCCGAGAACAAGGTGATGCAGATCGCCGCCTCCCCGGTCGGCGTGCCGCCCGGCCAGGACCACTGGCTGTTCCGCCTGCCGCAAGGCAACGACGTCATGGCGCACGCGATGTTCGAGCACATGAAGAAGCAAGGCGTCAAGACGATCGGCTTCATCGGCTACACCGACGCGTACGGCGAGCTGTGGCTGAAGGCGGCGCAGGCCGAGGCCGAGAAGAACGGCATGAAGATCGTGGCCGTGGAGCGCTTCGCGCGCACCGACACCAGCGTCACCGCGCAGGCGCTGAAGCTGACCGCCGCCAAGCCGGACGCGATGCTGATCGTCGCCACCGGCTCCGGCGCCGCGATGCCGGAAAAGGGCATCGTGGAGCGCGGCTACAAGGGCAAGCTGTACCAGACGCACGCGGCGGCCACGCCCGACCTGGTGCGCATCGGCGGCAAGGACGTCGAGGGCACCTTCGTCGTCTCCGGCCCGGCGGTGGTCGCCGAGCAGCTGCCCGACAACCATCCGTCCAAGAAGCAGGCGATCGACTTCGTCACCAAGTACGAGAAGGCCAACGGGCCCGGTTCGCGCAACCAGTTCGCGGCCCACGCCTACGACTTCCAGATCGTGATGGAGAAGATCATCCCGGTGGCGCTGAAGAAGGCCAAGCCGGGCACGCCGGAGTTCCGCGCCGCGCTGCGTGACGCCATGGAAGGCATGGGCCGCACGGTGTTCTCGCACGGCGTGATGAACTGGACCAAGGACGACCACTGGGGCTACACCAAGGAAACCGGTGTGATGCTGCAGGTCAAGGACGGCAAGTTCGTCGTCGCGCAGTAAGGAATGGTGGGGCGTTGAGCGTTCGGCGTTGAGCGTCGAGCCGCTCGACGCCCGACGCTCAACGCTCAACCCCAATGGACTTCTCCATCGCCAGCATCCTCGCGCTGGACGGCCTGACCAATGGCGCGGTGTATGCGCTGCTCGCGCTGGCCACCGTGCTCGTGTTCGCCGTCACGCGCGTGATCTTCATCCCGCAGGGCGAGTTCGTCGCCTTCGGCGCGCTGACGCTGGCGCTGTTCCAGGCCGGCCAGGTGCCGGGCACCGTCTGGTTCCTGCTGGCGCTGGCCGTCGCCGCCGCACTCTCGGATGTCGTGAACGGCTGGCGCCATCACCAACCGGTGCGGCGCGTCGCGCTGCAGGTGCTGCGCACGCTCGCCTGGCCGGTGCTCGCCTCGGCGATCGCGATCTGGGCCGCCCCGCGCGGCCTGCCGCTGGCGGTGCAGGCATTGCTCACGATGGCGCTGGTGACGCCCTTCGGCTCGCTGATCTACCGCCTCGCCTACGAATCGCTGGCCGACGCTTCGGTGCTGGTGCTGCTGATCGTCTCGGTGGGGGTGCACTTCGCCCTGGTGGGACTCGGCCTGTTCTTCTTCGGCGCCGAGGGCTTCCGCAACCCGAGCTTCTGGGACGAGCGCTTCTCCGCCGGCGCGCTCACCCTCAGCGGCCAGACCATCATCATCTTCTTCGCCTCGCTGGCGCTGATCGTGCTGCTGTACCTGTTCTTCGAGCGCACGCTCACCGGCAAGGCGCTGCGCGCCACGGCGGTGAACCGCGCGGGCGCCCGCCTCATGGGCATCTCCTCCAGCGGCGCCGGCCGCCTGGCCTTCATGATGGCGGCGCTGATCGGCGCGCTCTCGGGCCTGCTGATCGGCCCCACCACGACCATCTTCTACGACAGCGGCTTCCTGATCGGCCTCAAGGGCTTCGTCGCCGCCGTGTTCGGCGGGCTGGCGAGCTACCCCATGGCGCTGGTCGGCGCGCTGGGCGTGGGCCTGCTGGAAAGCTTCGGTTCCTTCTGGGCCAGCGCCTTCAAGGAGGTGATCGTGTTCTCCTCCATCCTGCCGGTGCTGCTGTGGCGCTCGCTGGCCGATCCGCATTCGGAGGAGCACTAGATGGCACGCGTGCTGACCGAGGTCACCGAGGTGCCGGCGCCGGCAACGCGCCGCCGCATCGGCATCCGCCGCATCGCCTTCCCGCTGTTCGCGGCGGCGATGCTGGTGTTGCCGGCGCTGCCCGTGCCGGATTTCTGGATCGCGCAGAGCAACTACATCGGCCTCTATGCGCTGGTGGCGCTGGGCCTGGTGCTGCTCACCGGCGTGGCCGGCCTCACCTCCTTCGGCCAAGCCGCCTTCGTCGGCGTCGGCGCCTACACCGCCGCCTTCCTCACGGTGAAGCTGGCCGCCTCGCCCTGGCTCGCGCTGCTGCTCGGGGTGGGCATCGCGGTCGTCGTGGCCCTGGCGCTGGGCGCGATCACGCTGCGCATGTCGGGGCACTACCTGCCGCTCGCCACCATCGCCTGGGGCCTGGTGCTGTACTACTCCATGGGCAACATGGAGTTCCTGGGCAAGTACGACGGCATCCTCGGCGTACCCACCCTCCGGATCTTCGGCCTCGACCTCGGCACCGGCCGCGGGCTGCACGTGCTGATCTGGGTCATCGCCCTGCTCGCGGCCTGGGGCTGCGCCAACCTGCTCGATTCGCGCCCCGGCCGTGCGATCCGCGCGCTGAAGGGCGGCGCCACCATGGCGGAGGCAATGGGCATCTCCACCTTCCGCCACAAGCTGCTGGTGTTCGTGCTGGCCGCCGTGCTGGCCGCGATCTCGGGCTGGCTGTTCGCGTTCTTCCAGCGCACCGTGAGCCCGAGCCCGTTCAATCTGGGCAAGGGCATCGAATACCTGTTCATGGCGGTGCTCGGGGGCGTGTCGCACGTCTGGGGGGCCTTCCTCGGCGCCGCCGTCGTGAAGCTCACCGAAGACCAGCTGCAGGTGCTGCTGCCCAAGCTGATCGGCACCAGCGGCAACTTCGAGACCATCGTGTTCGGCATCGTGCTGGTGGTGGTGCTGAAGTACGCGCCCGACGGCCTGTGGACCTTCGTGATCCGCCGCCTGCCGCGCGCCGACCGCCGGCGCGACTGGGATGCGAGCGCGCCGCTGCCGGCGCGCCCCAAGCCCGCCCGCGGCGAGCCGCTGCTGCAGGTGGAGGCGGTGCGCAAGCAGTTCGGCGGCCTCACCGCCGTCAACGACGTGAGTTTCGAGATCCGCGCCGGTGACATCGTCGGCCTGATCGGCCCCAACGGCGCCGGCAAGTCGACCACCTTCAACCTGATCACCGGCGTGCTGTCGCTCAGTGCCGGCCAGGTGCGCTGGCGCGGCGAGACGATCGGCGGCCTGCCCTCGCGCGCGATCGCGCGGCGCGGCATCTCGCGCACCTTCCAGCACGTGAAGATGATCCCCGAGATGACCGTGCTGGAGAACGTGGCGCTGGGCGGCTACCTGCGCGGATCCAGCGGCAGCGTGCGCGCCATGCTGCGCCTGGATCGCGAGGAGGAGCGGCGCCTGTTCGCCGAGGCCGAGCGCCAGCTCGCGCGCATCGGCATGGCCGACCGCATGCACGAACTCGCGGGCAACCTCGCGCTCGGCCCGCAGCGCCTGATGGAGATCGCGCGCGCCCTGTGCACGGACCCCGCGCTGCTGCTGCTCGACGAGCCGGCAGCGGGCCTGCGCCACAAGGAAAAGCAGGCGCTGGCCGACGTGCTGCGCCAGTTGAAGGGCGAAGGCATGAGCCTGCTGCTGGTGGAACACGACATGGAATTCGTCATGGGCCTCACCGACCGCATCGTGGTGATGGAGTTCGGCACCAAGCTGATGGAGGGCACGCCGGCCGAAGTGCAGGCCAGCCCGCAAGTGCGCGCGGCGTACCTCGGGACGGAGCACTGATGGCCGACGCCCTGCTCCAGGTCCAAGGCCTGCATGCCGGCTACGGCCGCGCCGAGGTGCTCGCCGGCCTCGATTTCGAGCTGGCGCGTGGCCAGGTCGTGACCGTGATCGGCCCCAACGGCGCCGGCAAGTCCACCACCCTGAACGCCCTCATGGGCCTGCTGCCCGCGCGCGGCCGGATCGTGTTCGACGGCCAGGACATCGCCGACACCACGCTCGAAGAGCGCGTGATGATGGGGCTGGCGCTGGTGCCCGAGAAGCGCGAGCTGTTCGGCACCATGCCGGTGGAGGACAACCTGGTCCTCGGCGGCTTCCGGCCCATGAAGCTGGGCGTGCCGGACTGGAAGCGCGGCCTGGAGCGCGTGTACGGCCTGTTCCCGCGCCTGAAGGAAAGGCGCACGCAGCTGGCGGGCACGCTCTCCGGCGGCGAGCGCCAGATGCTGGCCGTGGGCCGCGCGCTGATGGCGCAGCCCAAGCTGCTGATGCTGGACGAGCCGAGCCTGGGCCTGGCGCCGCTGGTGGTGCGCGAGATCTTCCAGACCATCGCCCGCCTGCGCAGCGAGGGCGTTTCCATCCTGCTGGTGGAACAGAACGCCCGCGCCGCGCTGGAAGTGGCGGACCACGGCTACGTGCTGGAAACCGGCGAGATCAGCCTGCAGGGCCCGGCCGCGCAACTGGCCGGCGACCCGCGCGTGATCGAGACCTACCTCGGCGCCACCCGCGCGCAGGCCGCCTGAGGCCATGCGCCCGTCCCCCGCTTCCTCCGCACGCAACGGCAACGGCAACGGTAACGGCGGCACGGCGCCGGCCGTGGCCGAGATCGACACCGGCTTCCTCGAGACCCTGATCGGCTACAACGCGCGCCGCGCGGCGCTGGCGGTGATCGACGTGTTTCTCGAGCGCATGGCACCCTACGGCCTGCGGCCGGTGGACTTCTCGGTGCTCTCGCTGGTGGCCCACAACCCCGGCATCACCTCGCGCCAGCTCTGTGCCACGCTGGGCATCCTGCCGCCCAACCTGGTGGGCATGGTCAACGCGCTGGAGAAGCGCGAACTGCTGTCGCGCCTGCCCCACCCCCGCGACGGCCGCGCCATGGGCCTGCACCTGACGCCCGCGGGACAGAAGCTGGTGCGCGACGCGGAGAAGACCGCCGCCGCGCTGGAAGCCGAAGTGGGCGCACGCCTGACGCCTTCCGAGCTGCAGACGCTCATCCGCCTGCTCAAGAAGGTCTACAAGGACTGCTGAAGAACGTGGTGCGGGATTGACGGCTGCTATTGTTTGCATAGCAGGTCCTGCGTACACTCGCATGCCCGCCGTCCCCGCGGCGCAGGAGCCCCCGCGCGAATGAGTTCCAAGGAGAATGCCGCAATCGGCCAGCTGCTCGCGCTGCTGGAGGCGCGCTATGCCATGCGCGTGCTGTGGGCCCTGCGCGACGGCCATCCGCAGACCTTCCGCCTGCTGCAGGACAGCGTGGGCGGCATCACGCCCAACACGCTCAACACCCGCATCAAGGAGTTGCGCGAGGCGGGCCTGATGCTGCACACGGGCGACGGGTACAGTGTGACTGCCTCCGGCGCGGACCTGCTGAAGCGCCTCGCCGACCTGCAGCCCTTTGCCGCGCGCTGGGCCACCGCCCAGGCCAAGAAGAAACTTCCGCCAAGCTGATGCAAGACTTCCTCAAAGCGACGCTGCCCGCCGATGCGCAGCAGGCCACCCTGGTGGGCCGGGTCTGGATCGAAGGCCAGGGTGCCGTGCTGGTGCGCGCCGACGACCAGGCGCTGTACGACCTGTCGCAGCTCGCGCCCACCTGCAGCGCGCTGCTGGAGCTGCCCGATCCGGCCGCGGCCGTGCGCGCGCATCCGGCGCCGCGCATCGCATCGCTGCACGACGTGCTCGCCAACAGCTCCGCCGACGCGCGGGTGGACGAAGCCCCGTGGCTGCTGGCGCCCTGCGACCTGCAGGCGATCAAGGCCTCGGGCGTGACCTTCGTCGCCTCGATGCTGGAGCGCGTGATCGAGGAGCAGGCGCGCGGCAATCCGGCGCTGGCCGAATCGGTGCGCAAGGAAGTGGTGGCCGTGATCGGCGACGACCTGTCCAAGGTGCGGCCCGGCTCGCCCGAGGCGATGCGGCTGAAGGAGGTGCTGGTCGCGCGCAAGCTCTGGTCGCAGTACCTCGAAGTCGGCATCGGGCCCGACGCCGAGATCTTCACCAAGTCGCAGCCCATGAGCGCGGTGGGCACCGGCGCCGAGATCGGCATCCATCCGAAGAGCGAGTGGAACAATCCCGAGCCCGAGATCGTGCTGGTGGTCAACAGCCGCGGCGAGACGGTGGGCGCCACGCTCGGCAACGACGTCAACCTGCGCGACTTCGAGGGCCGCAGCGCCCTGCTCCTGGGCAAGGCCAAGGACAACAATGCCAGCTGCGCGATCGGACCTTTCATCCGCCTGTTCGACGCCCAGTTCGGCATCGACGAAGTGCGGCAGGCCGAGCTCGCCATGCAGGTGATCGGACCGGAGGGCTTCCGGCTCGCGGGGTCGAGCAACATCTCGATGATCAGCCGCGATCCGCTCGATCTCGTCGAGCATGCGATCGGGCCCAACCACCAGTACCCGGACGGGCTGGTGCTCTTCATCGGCACCATGTTCGCGCCCACGCAGGACCGCCACGGCCCCGGGCTCGGCTTCACGCACGTGGTGGGCGACCTCGTGGCCATCACGACGCCGGCGCTCGGTACACTGGTGAACCGCGTCAACACCAGCGACCGCATCGAGCCCTGGCGCTACGGCGCCGGCGCCCTGATGCGCGACCTGGCGCGCCGCGGCCTCCTCTGAACTCCCCACGAAAGAAGAACATGATCACCACCCCCAGCGGCCTGCAGTACGAAGACGAACTCGTGGGCGGCGGCCCCGAGGCCCGGTCCGGCCAGGACGTGCGCGTGCACTACACCGGCTGGCTTTACAACAACGGCGTGCAGGGCGCGAAGTTCGATTCGAGCCGCGACCGCAACGACCCCTTCGAGTTCTCGCTCGGCGCCGGCATGGTGATCAAGGGCTGGGACGAAGGCGTGGCCGGCATGAAGGTGGGCGGCAAGCGCACCCTGGTCATCCCGCCGCAACTGGGCTACGGCGCCCGCGGCGCCGGCGGCGTGATCCCGCCCAACGCGACGCTGAAGTTCGACGTGGAGCTGCTGGAGACGCGCTGAGCGTTCTTCCCGCAAGCGCTGGGGTTCGGCCTTCGGCGCTCACCACCAGCCTACCGAACCCCGACTGTCCCCTTGGGCCGGCACACCGCTGCCGGAAAGACCGCCGAGTACCTCGGCTTTTTTCCGTGGGGCTGCCTTGAAAACCCCCGCCGCGCCCCAAGTTCCCACCCGTCCAGTCAGAAAACAAAGCCTTTTTTCGCCATGTCCGAGAAGAACATGCCATCCGAGGGCGAACAGCCCGCCGCCACGGCACCCGCTCCCGACCCGGCCGCCAACGACGCGGCCAACGGCAACGGCACCTCCACCCAGCCCCTCTCCGCCGAAGACGCCGACTGGCAGGAGCAGGTCGCCAAGCTCAGTGCCAAGAACGCCGAGCTGGCCGACCAGTTCCTGCGCGCGCAGGCCGAGATGCAGAACGTGCGCCGCCGGGCCGAGGACGAGATCGCCAAGGCGCGCAAGTTCGCCATCGAGAGCTTCGCCGAGAGCCTGCTGCCGGTGTGCGACAGCCTCGAAGCCGGCCTGGCACACCAGGGCGGCACGGTGGAACAGATCCGCGAAGGCAGCGAAGCCACGCTGCGCCAGCTCAAAGGCGCCCTCGAGCGCAACAAGGTGGTCCAGATCGAGCCCGCCCCCGGCACGAAATTCGACCCCAACCTGCACCAGGCCATCTCGGTGGTGCCGGCCGACCAGGAGCCCAACACGGTGGTGACCGTGCTGCAGAAGGGCTATTCCATTGCCGACCGCATCCTGCGCCCCGCCCTCGTGACGGTGGCGGCAGCCAAGTGACGCGGCCTTGAATCCGTAACAGTTATCCACAACTACCGCACAGACTGATTCGCAAGCCCCCGAGGCGCCGAACAGACAAGGAGAAAGAGCAATGGGAAAGATCATCGGCATTGACCTGGGCACCACCAACTCGTGCGTTGCCATCATGGAAGGCAACAACGTCAGGGTCATCGAGAATTCCGAGGGCGCGCGCACGACGCCCTCCATCGTCGCGTACCAGGAAGACGGCGAGATCCTGGTCGGCGCTTCCGCCAAGCGCCAGGCCGTCACCAACCCCAAGCACACCTTCTATGCCGTCAAGCGGCTGATCGGCCGCAAGTTCACCGAGAAGGAAGTGCAGAAGGACATCGACCTGATGCCCTACAAGATCGTGGCCGCCGACAACGGCGACGCCTGGGTCGAGGAGCGCGGCAAGAAGCTGGCGCCGCCGCAGATTTCCGCCGAAGTGCTGCGCAAGATGAAGAAGACCGCCGAGGACTATCTCGGCGAGGATGTGACCGAGGCCGTGATCACGGTGCCGGCCTACTTCAACGACTCGCAGCGCCAGGCCACCAAGGACGCCGGCCGGATCGCCGGGCTCGACGTGAAGCGCATCATCAACGAGCCCACCGCCGCGGCGCTGGCCTTCGGCCTGGACAAGCACGGCAAGGGTGACCGCAAGATCGCCGTGTACGACCTGGGCGGCGGCACCTTCGACATCTCGATCATCGAGATCGCCGACGTCGAAGGCGAGAAGCAGTTCGAAGTGCTGTCCACCAACGGCGACACCTTCCTCGGCGGCGAGGACTTCGACCAGCGCATCATCGACTACATCGTCACCGAGTTCCGCAAGGAACAGGGCGTCGACCTGACGAAGGACGTGCTCGCCCTGCAG
>NZ_DASSVG010000140.1:0-5511 GCF_035706265.1 Ramlibacter sp.
GTGAGCCCCGGCACGGCGCCCACGAACAGGCCGAACAGCGAAGCGAGCACCATCGCCAGCAGGGTGCCCGGCTCGGACACCATCGCGAAGGCCTGCAGCACGGGGGAGGAGTTCACCAGGCGATGCCTTTCAGCACGCCCCAGGGCAGCGGCACGCGCAGCAGCTTGTAGAACGCGAAGTGCACCAGCAGGGTCGCGACGATCGCGATGCCCACCGCATGGAGCGGCCGCACGCGCAGCACGAGGAAGAGGGCGCCCAGCACCAGCGGCGCCACGATCAGGAAGCCCAGCTTCTCGGCAGCGAGGATGTAGAACAGCACCGAGCCGAGCAGCACCGCGAGCGCCAGCACGTGACGCGGCGAGTGCACCCAGGCGTCCCACGCCAGCCAGGGCTGCTGCGCCCGTGCCCGCCAGCCGCGCGCCACCAGCAGCACGCCGGCGATGCACAGGCCGGCGGCGACGATGCCGGGGAAGAGGGCGGGCCCGACCGGCTGGCCGGGGATCTTGGGATAGCCCTGGATCGCGACCAGCACGGCCGTGCCCAGGAGCATCAGCAGGACGCCGAAGACCGCGTCGTTCAGTTTCACTTGGCGATGCCCACCGCCTTCATCGTCGCGCCCAGTTCGGCGTCCGACTTGGCCATGAACTTGCCGAAGTCGTCGGGCCCGGCATAGACCACGCCGAAGCCGCGGCTGGCCATGAAGTCCTGGTACTCCTTGCTGTTGGCGACCTTGCGCACCGCCGCCGCCAGCTTGTCGCGCACGTCCGCGGGGATGCCCTTGGGCGCGACGATGCCGCGCCAGGCGGCCATCGACCAGTCGGTGCCGAGGGCCGACTTCAGCGTCGGCACGTTGGGATACAGCGCCGCCGGCTTCGCATCCATCACGGCCAGGCTCTTCACCTTGCCGGCATCGATCAGCGAGCGCGCTTCGGGCAGCGACACCGGCGCGATCTCGATGCCGCCCGCCACCATGTCCTGCAGGCCGGGGGCGGCGCCGTTGCTGGGTACCCAGGGCACGGCCGCCGGGTCGATCTTCTGGTCCTTCAGCAGGCCCGCCAGCGCCAGGTGCCAGATGCCGCCCTGGCCCGTGCCCGAAGCCTTGAACTTGCCGGGGTTGGCCTTGATGGCCGCCAGCAGGTCCTGCACGGTCTTGTACGGCGCATCGGCGCGCACCTGGATGCCCGCGGGGTCGGCGTTGACCAGGCCGATGGGCGTGTACGAAGCGCCGCTCAGCTCGGTGAGGCCCTGCCAGTGCATCATGCCGATTTCCACCGTGGCCAGGCCGATGGTGTAGCCGTCGGGCGGCGCGGCGGCGATGGCCGCGTGGCCCACCACGCCGCTGCCGCCGGTGCGATTGACGACGTTCACCGGCTGGCCGAGATCCTTTTCCATCAGGCTGGCGAGAATGCGCGCCGTGGCATCCGTGCCGCCGCCCGCGCCCCAGGGCACGATCAGCGTGATCGGCCGCGCGGGATAGTTCTGCGCCGCCGCCGGCAGGGCGGCAGCGGCAAGGGCGACAGCGGCGAACGCGCCGGCGAGCAGCGAGCGGCGGGAAGGACGGTGCATGGTTTTCTCCTGCGATGGAAGGGGTGGTGCGGCGACCCGGATGGCAATCTAGCGTCCGTGCCCTGTGCCGCCGCTAGGGAGAACCCGCCGTAATGCGGAAGGCTGCGCGCGCGCCGGCCGGCGCGGGGACTCGGTCTATCATCTGGCCCAGCGCCAGGCGCGCCTCGTGAGCATGCCTGCGGCTGAGCTACGAGCGCTTACGCACTCAGCTGAACTGTTCCCCGCGCGCCCGGGTCCTACCACGCTCAGCCACTCTCCCTCACCAGATTGCAGCGGATGTCCCCGGTCCTCGCCCGGGCCCAGGCCTGGGCCGTCGAACACCTGCGCCGCCTCGGCGCGCTCGCCCGCCGCCATCCGGTGCGCGCGGCGCTCGTCCTGCCCACGCTGCTGCTGGCGTACGTGCTGGTCCTGATCCCCTTCACGCCCAGCATCGCGGACCTGCGCAAGGCCAAGTCGGAGGTGCCCACGGTGGTGATGTCCGCCGACGGCGTGGTGCTGGCCGAATTCAAGCGCATCAACCGCGAGTGGGTGCCGCTGGAGCGGATCTCCAGGCCGGTGATCGACGCGCTGATCGCCACCGAGGACCGCCGCTTCTACGAGCACCATGGCATCGACTTCCGGCGCACGGCCGGCGCGGCGCTGAACACGCTGCGCGGCGAGCGCCAGGGCGGCTCCACGCTCACGCAGCAGCTCGCGCGCAACCTGTACCCGCAGGAGATCGGCCGCGCCGCCTCGCTCACGCGCAAGGTGAAGGAGGCCATCACGGCGCTGAAGATCGAGGCGATCTACTCCAAGCCGGAGATCCTCGAGACCTATCTCAACACCGTGCCCTTCCTGTACAACGCGTTCGGCATCGAGATGGCCGCGCGGACCTACTTCGACAAGTCCGCCGACAAGCTCGACGTGCTGGAAAGCGCCACGCTGATCGGCATGCTCAAGGGCACGAGCTACTACAACCCGGTGCTCAATCCCGAACGGGCGCGCGAGCGCCGCAACACGGTGCTGGCCCAGATGGCCAAGTACGGCAAGCTCGATCCCAAGCGGGCCGAGACGCTGGCCGCGCGGCCCCTGCGGCTGGACTTCGAGCGCCAGACCGAGCCGGTGGGCATCGCCCCGCACGTGGCGCAGCAGGTGCGCAAGTGGCTGATCTCCTGGGCCGACCGCGAGGACTACGACATCTACGCCGACGGCCTGGTGGTGCGCACCACGCTCGATGCGCGGCTGCAGAAGGCGGCCAACCAGGCGGTCGCGCGCCAGCTCTCGCACCTGCAGGGCATCGTGGACCGCAGCCGCCGCCGCGGCGAGGAGCGCGCGCTGCTGCAGGCCGGCTTCCTGGCCGTCGATCCGCGCAGCGCGCAGGTCAAGGCCTGGGTGGGCAGCAGCGACTTCGCGGTCGACCAGTTCGACCACGTGAACCAGGCGCGCCGCCAGCCGGGCTCCACCTTCAAGCCCTTCGTCTACGGCGCCGCGTTCGCCGTCGGCATGGTGCCCGAGGACCTGTTCGTCGACGAGCCGGTGGCGATCCGCGACGGCGGCAACGTCTGGAGCCCGCGCGACACGACGCCCCCGAGCCACCAGCCCATGACGCTGCGCGACGGCCTGGTCCAGTCGCGCAACAGCATCACGGCGCAGGTGATGCAGCGCGTGGGGCCGACGCGGGTGATCGACTTCGCGCGCCGGCTCGGCGTCCGCGAGAGCAAGCTCGAGGCGGTGCCGTCGCTGGCGCTGGGCACCAGTCCGGTCACGCTGCGCGAGATGGTCACGGCCTACGGCACGCTCGCCAACAACGGCCGCTACCTCGGCGAGCCGCAGCTGATCGCCGCGGTGGAGGACCGCCAGGGCCGCACGCTGGCGCTCTTCACGCGGCCGCAGGGCGAGGAGGCGCTGTCCAAGCCGCAGGCGATGCAGCTGGTGAACGTGATGCGCGGCGTCATCGACGAAGGCACCGGCAGCGCGATCCGCACCCGCTACGGCATCCAGGCCGACGTGGCGGGCAAGACCGGCACCACGCAGGACAACACCGACGGCTGGTTCATCCTGATGCATCCGCAGCTGGTGGCCGGTGCCTGGGTCGGCTTCAACGACCCGCGCCTCACCATGGGCGACAGCTGGGGCCAGGGCGCGCGCAGCGCGCTGCCGATGGTGGGCGACTTCTTCACCCAGGCGCTGCGTACCCGCAGCGTCGACGCGCGGGCGGAATTCGACATCCCGCGGCCGCGGCCGAAGCCGCGCGAACCCGCGCGCGACCCGGTGCAGGAGATCGTCAACGACCTGCTGGGGCGGCTGATGCGCATGATCCAGTAGCGGCTGTCGCCAGCGCGACTAGGGCTCGCGCGGATTCCCCGCCGGGGGCGGCCCGCTCCAGAATGGTTGCATGCCAACACGAACCATCGCACAGGAGACCAGCATGCACCGTTCGCGCATCCGCGCCATTGCCGCCATCGCCGGCCTCGTCCTCGCCTCCGCACTGCCGGCAGCGCACGCCGAGGGCGCCTGGCCGACCAAGCCGGTGCGCATCATCGTCACCTTCCCGCCCGGCGGCGCGCCCGACACGCTGGCGCGCATCCTGGCCGACAAGTGGGCGCCGCTCGGCCAGCCCGTGACGGTGGAAAACAAGCCCGGCGCGGGCGGCAACATCGGCGCCGACCTGGTGGCCAAGGCGCCGGGCGACGGCCACACGCTGGTGATCGGCACCGTGGGCACGCACGCGATCAACGCGTCGCTGTACCAGCGCATGCCCTACAACAACATCAAGGACTTCACCCCGATCAGCTTCCTGGCGTCCACGCCCAACCTGCTGGTGGTGAACAACAACGTGCCGGCGAGCAACGTGAAGGAGCTGGTGGAGCTGGCGAAGAAGCAGCAGCTGTTCTTCGGCTCTTCCGGCAGCGGCACCTCGATCCACCTCTCCGGCGAGCTGTTCAACACGCTGGCCGGCGTGAAGATGCAGCACATCCCGTACAAGGGCCGCGCCGAGGCGATCCCCGACCTGATGGGCGGGCGCATCCAGATGATCTTCGACAACATGCCTTCGGCGCTGCCGCTGGTGCAGGAGGGCAAGATCAAGGCGGTCGCGGTGACGAGCGCGCAGCGTTCGCCGGCCGCGCCCAACGTGCCCACCATCGCCGAATCGGGCCTGCCCGGCTTCGAGGCCACCTCCTGGTTCGCGCTGCTCGGATCGGCCGGCATCCCGCGCGACGTGCAGATGCGCATCAACGCGGAGACGCTCAAGGCGATGGCGCTGCCGGACGTGAAGGAGCGGCTCGCCAAGCTGGGGCTGGACCCGAACCCCGGCACGCCCGAGGCCCTGGCCAGCCTGATCCAGGCCGAGACGGCCAAGTGGGCCAAGGTGGTGAAGGCCTCCGGCGCCAAGATCGAGTGAGGCGGGCGGGCGGCGGCGGCGGGCCGCCCGGCCGCGTTAAGCTTGCGGGATGAACGCCGAAATCCTGCTGCGGCACCTGGACGAAGCCACCCTGTGGCCGCAAGGCTGCGGGCTGGCGCTGGGAGAGGCCTACGAGCGCGCGCTCACCGTGCGCCAGTTGCGCGTGCGCCGCGGCGAGCAGCCGCGCGGCTACAAGGTGGGCTTCACCAACCGCACGATCTGGGAGCGCTACGGCGTCTATGCGCCGATCTGGGGCACCGTGTGGAACACCACGCTCTCGTTCTGCGAAGGCGAGGGCGAGATCGCGCTGGCCGGCACCTGCCAGCCGCGCATCGAGCCCGAATGCGTGTTCGGGCTGAAGGCGACGCCGCCCGCGCGCGCCACGCTGGACCAGCTGCTGGCCTGCGTCGAGTGGATCGCGCCCGGCTTCGAGATCGTGCAGTCGCACATGAAGGACTGGAAATTCACCGCGGCCGATACCGTGGCGGACAGCGGCCTGCACGCCCGGCTGCTCGTGGGGCGCAGGATGGCGATCGATCCCGTCCCGGGCGATGCCGCCGCCT